>PBOE01000055.1 GCA_002725275.1 Methanobacteriota archaeon | reverse complement strand
TCGGGTCATCCCGTCGCCCGTCGCTCCAAGCGGCCATGATTCGTCCTCCGACCTGTCTTTTTTGAAAGCCTCGCCCGTTCACGCCGTCTCGCTGCCGGTTGGGATGTCAACGAACTCCACTTTGCCGTGGGCGAGGATAAACTCCCGCCCAAGGTCGTCAAAGGTATCGAGCAGGGCCGAAGAAAATCGGACGCTGGCCACCTCGTCGTCCGCTTCGAGATCGTGCTTGACACCCTCAAGGGTGCCGGGGGCTGCCCCGCAGGACAGGCAGGCCCCCGTGAGGTCGAGGACGAGGTCGAGGGTACCGTTTTGCTCCTCAATTTGGGACACGGCAATGCCGCCGCCATGACCGTCAAGGGCGGCACGAACCGGGCCGAGCCGGGCGAGGAGTGCCGGAACAAAGTGGTCGGTCTCGACCACGTCGTGAAGCGAGACATTGCGCAACCGTTCCTCCTCGACCGGGTCGGTGGTTTCGGCGACCCTTCGTGCGGCTTCGGCTTCCATGGCGGCTCTGGCCTCAGCGGCGTATTTGGCCACCAGGTCGTCGTCCATGCGACGGCCTCACCGTAGCGGACTTCAACCCTCGTATCACCCACGGCGTCTCACAGAGGAAAACACGCTGAAATTTGAGGGGCTTTTGACGACTACATTCCTTGATAAAGGAGAGACGAGACGGCAAAACAGGGAAGAACATGGCCGAGGAAATTCTACGGGTTGAAAACCTTCACGTCAGCGTGGAGGATACGCCCATCCTCAACGGCATGGACTTGACCATCAACCGCGGCGAAATTCACGTCATTATGGGCCGAAACGGTGCGGGGAAATCCACGCTTGCAAGCGTCATCATGGGCCACCCCGCCTACGAAATTACCCAGGGCAGCATCCACTACATGGGCACCAACATTGACGACATGAGCGTCTTTGAGCGAGCCCGAGCCGGCATGTTCCTCTCCTTCCAGTACCCGGCGGTCATTCCCGGCGTTCAGGTGGGCACCTTCCTCAAGAAATCCGTGCAGTCCGTTCGCAACGAACCCCTCAAGGGCAGGGAATTCCGAAAGGAACTCAATGCGGCCATGGGCAGTTTGGACATGCCCAAATCGGTCCTCTCACGGTACGTCAACGACGGGTTCAGCGGCGGCGAGAAGAAGCGCCTCGAAATTCTGCAGATGCTGTTGCTCAAGCCCAGTTTGGCCTTGCTCGACGAGACCGATTCGGGCCTCGACATTGATGCGCTCCGCATCGTGGCCAAAGGCATCAACAGCGTCGCACCCAACGCTGGATGCCTCATCATCACTCACTACCAGCGACTGCTCGACCACGTGCAACCCCACTTCGTTCACGTCATGATCGACGGCACCATCGTTCAATCCGGCGGTCCGGAACTGGCGCTCAAACTTGAAGAGCAGGGCTATGAATGGCTCGAAACAGCAACGGAGGCCTGACCATGAGCGACGAAGCACGCGAGGCCGTTGGCGACTACGAATTCGGGTTCCACGACCCTGAAAACGCTACCATTCGATTTGACAAGGGTCTCTCAGAGCAAGTCGTCCGAGACATTTCGGCTCTCAAGGACGAACCCGAGTGGATGACCGACATCCGGGTCAAGGCTTACCACCACTTCGTTGAGCGGGAGATGCCCGACTGGGGCAACTGCGGTGAACTCAACAACATTGACTTCGACAACGTTACCTACTTCCTCCGTTCCTCAGACGCCACTGAAAAGGACTGGGACGACGTACCCGACGACATCAAGCGAACCTTCGACCGATTGGGCATTCCCGAAGCCGAACAGAAGTGGCTGGGCGGTGTCACAGCACAGTACGAATCCGAAGCCGTTTACCACTCCATCCGTGAAGATTTGGAAGCGCAAGGCGTGTTGTTCCTCGACATGGACAGCGGTTTGAAGGAACACCCCGAGATCGTGAAGGAATATTTTGGCACGGTCATCCCCTACAGCGACAACAAATTTTCCGCCCTCAACACGGCCGTGTGGTCCGGCGGCTCGTTCATCTACGTGCCAAAAGGCGTTCACGTTGAGATGCCGGTTCAGGCGTACTTCCGCATCAACGCCCAAAACATGGGCCAGTTTGAGCGAACCCTCATCATCGCCGATGAAGGCAGCAGCATTCACTACGTCGAAGGCTGCACAGCGCCTACCTACTCCACCGATTCGCTCCACTCCGCCGTGGTCGAACTCATCGCCATGAAGGGTGCGAAAATCCGCTACTCCACCATCCAGAACTGGTCGGCGAACGTCTACAACCTGGTCACGAAGCGAGGCGTTGCCCACGAAAACGCCACCGTGGAATGGGTTGATGGCAACATCGGCTCCAAGTTGACGATGAAGTACCCTGCTGTGTTGCTCAAAGGCGAGGGCGCCCACGCCGAGGTCATTTCGGTGGCCTATGCGGGGGCCGGTCAACACCAAGATGCAGGCGCTAAGGTGCACCACCTCGCACCCAACACGACCTCGAGCATCCTTTCCAAATCGATTTCGAAGAACGGCGGCCGATCGTCCTACCGCGGCATGCTTCAGGTAACCCCGAAATCCCACGGCTGCCGTTCCAAGATCGTCTGCGATGCCCTGATGCTCGACAGCAGTTCTCGGTCCGACACCTACCCGACCATGGAAATCGGTAACCCCACGGCCGACCTTGAACACGAAGCCAGCGTTTCCAAGGTCTCCGGGGACCAGCTGTTTTACCTCATGAGCCGCGGCTTCACTGAGGAAGAAGCCATGGGCCTCATCGTCAACGGCTTTTTCGAACCCTTTACCCGTGAACTCCCGATGGAATACGCCGTGGAACTCAACAAGTTGCTCGAGTTGGAAATGGAGGGTTCCATCGGATGAAGTATGCCGACATGGCCGTTCCCTCCCGTGCTCTTCATCTGTGGCGATACACTCCATGGGCACGCATTCATCCAACCAAGGTTGAGGAAGTCCCTGCGGCCTCCGGCGTCCGATTCAAGATTGTCGAGGGCGGCCAGCTCGTCGAGGGTGCGCCTCGCATCATCAACGCAGAAGACATCGGCCGCGTGTTCCTGAGCGAACTGGGCGGTTCAGCATGGACCTTCCAAACCGACGCACCCGGTGATACCGTCCACGTTCAGGCCGTCGCCTCGGGCCATGTCGCCGTTGGCCATCTTCACCTCATCATCAATCACGACATCACCGTCATGCTCCACCTCTCCGGTGAATCCGACTGGACGGGGCTGCACATCACGGGCGAGGTTGGCCCCAACGTTCGGGCGGGCTTTGGCCTGGTGAACGAACTGTCCTCCAACGGCAAACTCTTGCACTGCGAAGACTGGCAGGTGAACCGAGACGCTACCCTCGAACTGGCCGGTCTTTCCATCGGTGGGTTCCGATGCAAGAGTGACATTCGAACACGATTCACGGCTCCCGGGGGCGAGTTGACGCAAGCCATCTCCGTCCACGGCACCGGACAGCGACACGTCGACCACCACATCGAAGTCCATCATGACGTACCACACACCGATTCCGCTTTGAGCATCCACGCAGCGTGCGACGACCGTACTCACTCCATCGCCACCGGTCTGCTCACCATTGCCGAAGGAGCCAACCACTGCGATGCCGGTCAGGTGTTCAAGAATCTCCTGCTCTCCGACAAAGCCCGGGCTGAAGCCATCCCCGAGCTCGAAGTCCTGGCCGATGAAGTGGCCGCCGCTCACGGTGCGGCCAGTGCTCCGGTGGATCAAAACCAACTCCACTACCTCATGAGCAGGGGACTGGATGAAGAATCAGCCGTTGCACTGCTCATTGAGGGGTTCATGCAGGACGGCTTCTCGAGCCTCAACAACCGTTCCCTTGTGGATGAGATGCGAACTCGGTTAACGGTTCACCTGGAATGCGAATTGAAGCGGTGAGAGCATGGGCCTTCGTGAACAATTTCCCATTTTGCAGCGCGAGGTCAACGGCCACCGACTGGTCTACCTCGACAACGCCGCCACCACGCAGAAACCACAGGTCGTCATCGATGCGATGAACGCCTACTATTCGGAATCCAACGCCAACGTTCACCGGGCCGTTCACACCCTCGCCGGGGAAGCGACGGAAGGCTACGAATCCTGCCGCACCAAACTCAAGGAACGCTTCAACGCGGACAAGGTGATCATCACCAGCGGCACCACCGAAGCCATCAACCTCGTGGCCCACGCTTGGGGACGAGCCAACCTCGACAAAGGCGACGCCATCATTCTCACGGAAATGGATCATCACTCGGACATCGTCCCGTGGCAGATGCTGGCCGAAGAGCGCGGCATTGAGTTGCGTTATGTGCCCGTGATGCCCGATTTCACGCTCGACATGGAGGCGTTCGCTCACGCCCTTCCCGGGGCGAAACTGGTTTGTGTGGTCCACACCTCCAACGTGTTAGGCGTTCGAAACCCCCTCGAGGACATCATCGCCGCCTCTCACGATGCGGGCGCCAAGGTGCTCATCGATGCGGCGCAAGGCGTCCCCCATTCGACCGTGGATTTCGAAGCCTTTGGTGCCGATTTCATGGCCTTCTCCGCCCACAAAATGTGCGGTCCCACCGGCATCGGTGCCCTGTTGGTTCAACCGGATGCCTTTGAGGAGATGCAGCCGTTCATGGGCGGCGGTGACATGATTGAAACGGTTACGATCGAGGGTTCCACCTACCAGACCAACGAGCACAAGTTCGAAGCCGGGACACCCCGCATCGCCGAGGCCATCGGCTGGTCGGCGGCCTTGGACTGGATGAACACCTTTGATTTGGACGCGGAACACAGCCGACTCGTCAACATCGCTTCGTGGGTCGCCGAGGAACTTCGTGCCATGGGCATGAGCGTTTACGGTCGACACAGTGAGGACGACGCCGCCGTGGTGTCCTTCCTTCACCCCACCATCAACAGCGAGGACATGGCGCACCTGCTTGATGCCCGCGGCTACGCCGTGCGCACCGGTCATCACTGTGCTCAGCCTCTTCTCAATCGGCTCGGCATCTCCGGCACGGTGCGTGCGTCGTTTTACGTCTACAACACCCGAGATGAAGCCGAAGGCCTCGTGAAGGAACTCAAAGAAATCACGGAGAAGTTCGCATGACGTTCTACCCTGAGGCCCTTCAGGAACTCATTGAGGAATTCAAGGAGGTCGCTGACAAGCGTGAACGCCTCGAAATGGTGTTCGAACTCGCCGACGAAGTCGTGCTCCTCCCCACGGACGAGTGGACCGAAGACACCCGCATCCGTGGCTGTCAGTCCGAGGCCCACGTCCGCATCGGTTTCAACGACGGGCTCGTTCACATGGTGGGCGCCGCTGACGCTAAACTCGTGCAGGGCCTCATGGGCGTGCTGAGCATCGCCATCGAGGGGCTTGCCCCTGCCCAAGCAGCGCTCATCCCCGTGGATTTCGCTGAGGAAATGGGCCTGCTCAACAGCCTGACGCCGAGCCGGTCCAACGGCTTTCGAAACATGTACGACAAGGTGATGGACGAGATCCGAGCCAGCATGGAGTGAAGCGCATGACGACCAAAGAAGCCGTGATGGACAAGTTGGACGAGGTGGAAGACCCTGAATTGGAACTCTCCATCGTTGAACTGGGGCTCGTGTACGACGTTCGCTTTGAGGAAAAAGACGAGGGCATGCACGCTGAAGTCGATCTCACGCTGACCTCGCCCGGTTGCCCCGCTGCCCCTGAAATCATGGCGGCTGCTCATCGCGCAGCGCTCCAAACCGACGGCCTGGCCTCCGTTCACATCAACCTCGTCTGGACGCCCCGCTGGGACCCGAAAATCCACGCCAGCGAGGACGCTCGCATGGACATGGGCATTTGGGATTGACATCAGATTCGCCCCGAATCATTGTTGAACAATCTTGAAGGCCAGCCGAAGGACCCTCAACTCATGCGACCGGTTCACTTCGTGTTGATGCTGGTCGTCCTCACGTCCCTTTCAGGTTGTTTGAGCGGCGGTGGTTCTTCTGAGGAGGCCACCGGTACCTACACCGTTGAATCCACGCTGACCTCCATTGAGGTCGAGGCGAAATCCGCCTACTATCAAGACGGCCAAGCGGTGGACTGGACGGTCGAATCCAGCACCGTGGCGGACGCCATCGAGGCGGCAGGTAGCAACGTCGTTGGCGTGTTGCTCTCCCTGAGTTACGGCGAGGACGAATCCTCGGGTGGCCCCGTCTGCACCGGCGGTGAGGCCAACGCACCCGACTCCATCACCGGCACCACCACCAAGGGTGAATGGACGCTGTCCGTCTCCGATGAGAATCCCGGTTCCCACGAGGTGAACCTCACGTGGCACAACGCTTCCCTTCTTTCGGGTGTCATCGATGGACTGACCAAGAGCGAAATCGAATCTCAACTTGCCTTTGGCGAGGAGGCACTCGGCGCCTACAACATGAGTGTCATCGTGAACGCTGACGCATTCAACGGTGCACTGTGCTCCAACAACGATGAAGGGGAAGAAGTCGCCACCGTGGTGAGCCTTCTCGTGTTGGACTTCACCGTCCTGGACGAAGACGGCGAAGAAACGGCGACCCTCTCCGTTGGCGACGGTTCTTTGCCTCTGTTCATGTTCGCCGCCTGGATTTTCCCAGTCGTGGGGCTCATCGCATACATTTCCGTCAACCAGCGGGAGCGCTTCCAACTCGACCTCGACTTCGGTGAGCCGGAGACCGAGGTCGTCGAGGGCGAATCCACCTCGGACGGCGAAACGCTGGTGGACAGTTATCGGGCTCGCGTCATCACCCTCTCGGCGCTCTACGTTGCCCAAGGTATCCCCTGGGGTTTCATCACCGTCACCATGGTGACCTTCCTCGCTGCTGAAGGGGCCAATGCGAATGATCTCGCCTTCCTGCTCACGCTCGGCACCGCCCCGTGGTCGTTCAAGTTCATTTGGGGTCCCGTGATCGATTACCTCCAGCTTCCTGAATTCGGTCGTCGGCGACCGTGGATCCTCATCGCTCAGACCGGCATGATTACGCTGCTCATCACCATGCTCATGGTGCCGAATCTGGTCGACAACATCTTCCTGTTGGGCTTGCTGTTCTTCTTCTACAACGTGTTCACGGCGCTGCAAGATGTCTCGACCGACGCCCTGGCCGTTGACGTGCTCCAGTCCCACGAATTTGAGCGGGTGAACAGTTACATGTTCACGGCCAAATCGCTGGGCGGCGTCATCGGTGGAGCAGGCCTCGGGACCATCATCGGCACCGTGGGTATTCGTGGTGCTTTCCTCATCCAGATTCCGATTCTCGTTCTCATCATGATGGTCCCCCTGTTCATGCGTGAGCGACCCGGTGAGAAGCGCTTCCCGTGGGATGATGGCGAGGCCGTTGAAGTGGCCGAGAGCAGTGAGAAGAACGACGAAGAAGTCCGGGATTTCAGTACGATCATCCTCAACATTCGCACGGCCTTTTCAGTTCGCTCGGCCCAACTTGGTATCGCCGTTAGCCTCGTCATCTCACTGGCGTTCATTCTCGTCCCCATTCTTCCGTTGCTTTTCCTGCAGGAGCTGGGTTGGAGCCAAGAGGAATTCAACGCCACCAAGGGCGGCATCATTCTCCTGGTCACCATGCTCGGTGCCATGGCGGGTGGTGAACTCGGTCGCCGCTTCGGCGGGAAATCCATGCTCATGTATGCGGCGCTGAGCGCCTCCTTAACCTCCTTGCTTTGGGGCTTGTTCGACCACCTTTGGAGCGACGGGTTGTTCATGATGCTCGTGTGGTCCATCCACACCTTCCTTTGGGCCATCGTTTCCATCTGCGCGTATTCGCTCATGATGCGGGTCACCTGGGCGAAGGTCGGCGGAACCCAATTCACCGGCTACATGGCGATGATGAACCTCTCGGCCATCATCGGCTACCAGTTGGCACCGATTTTTGCCGAGCGGTACAACTACCAGACCATCTTCTACATCGCTGCTGTCCTGGAAACGTTCGTGGTTCTAGCGACCTTGTTCATTGACCCTGAGGAGACCGACCGGACCCTCAATGTCGCTTCGGCTTGAGGTCGCTCAGCGTTTCACCACGATGGTGAGCACGTCGCCGTCCTTGAGCTGATGGTCAAGGCCTACCCGCTGGTCGTCGAACTTGGCACTTGGGCCACGGATACGAGCGAACCGGAACTTCCTCACGAAATCCCGATGCAACTTTACGCAGATGTTCTCCACCGTGGAGTCGTCTTTGACGATGAGCGGCTCCTCCATGTCGGCTTCCTGGCCTTGCGGCTTGAGGAAAACCCGCATGAATCCCAAATTATCGTAGATGAAATCCTTGAGTTCGTCCAGTCCGATGTCCTTGAACGCTGAGATGTTCATGATGGGCCACTGTTGCGGCAGCGCTGAACGTGCTCGGGCGATGTCGTCGTCGGTGGCGATGTCGATCTTGTTGATGGCGATCACCGCCTTTTCGTAGACCCGGTTACCGGCCAGCGCGTCAACGATTTGCTCGGCCGTGGAGTTTTCACGCAGGGTCACCAGGGCCGACGTGTAGCCAAAGGAGCGGATGATGTCGGCCATTTCCTCATGGGTGAGGTGGGTCTGTTCGACCGTGCTTCGGACTTCAATACCGCCTCGGTCGGTTCGTTTGATGAACACCGGGGGTTTGGTTTCGTTGAGTCGCAAGCCAGCGTTGTGCAATTCTCGGTGAAGGACGTTGAAGTGGCCGTCTTGGAACGGGTCAACGATGTAGAGCACCATGTCGGCGCTTCGAATCACGTTGAGAATTTCACGTCCTCGACCCTTGCCTTCTGCAGCCCCTTTGATAAGCCCGGGCAGGTCAAGAATCTGGATTTTCGCACCGCGGTGTTCCATCACGCCGGGAATGCAAGTGAGGGTGGTAAAGGCATAACCGCCGGCTTCGGAGTGGGCGTCGGTCACCTTGGAGATGAGGGTGGATTTACCCACTGAGGGAAACCCGACGAGGGCAACGGTAGCATCACCCGATTTTCGGACTTCAAACCCTTTGCCACCACCGCTGGCTTTCGAGTGGGCTGCCGCCTTCTCCTCCTTGAGTTTGAGTTGGGCGATTTTGGCCTTCAACTTC
>PBOE01000054.1 GCA_002725275.1 Methanobacteriota archaeon | reverse complement strand
TCATTCAGCGGCCTCTTCACCAAGTCCTTCGAGGTGTCGCTGACGTCCGGGATTGATGCCGAAGGCCTTGGCTTGCAAATCGAGCATGGTTCGCTCTTTATCGGTGATGTAGCCGTCAGCATTGGCGGCTGCAAACACCTCGAGGTACTGCAGTTCCTGCATCGTATGCGCTTCCGGCATCAACGCAGCGGACAAGTTCGAGAACACGCGGATAATAGGTCGTCGTAGCGCAATCAGCGGAACACCGACAATGAATCCGCCGATCAACCCACCGCCGGGAATCACCGTTTCCATCGCTTCGGAAGCGGCGAGTAGAGAGAGAGCGCCAAACCCCGCAAATGTAGTTGCGGTAAACCCCCTGCGCAACCGCTCGTCGATGCCCATCACTTCATGTTTCAGGATGGCATAGGTGAAAATAACGCCTTGGAAAAAAGTTGAGAAGATGTTGATGAGAATGACCAACGCCCCACCAATGGCAACAGCCGCCACACCTGGATCATCGGTGGTTTCCGGGTTGAACAACGTCATGTCAGGAGATGTGAGGCCGAAAGCAGCGGCAAGGGTAATCATGAGGAATACCCCTCCGAACATGATCCCTACTTTCACCATAAAGCCCGTGCGCAATGCTTTGATTTCATCATGGTTGTATCCGCTCTCCTCCATCCGGTCAGGATTTCGAGCCAGGCGGGCCATAAAAATCGCAACAAAGCCCAATGGTAAACTCGTGAGCAGAACAATCGGTAATGTGAGTTGACCGGTGCTGGTACTCACGTAGATAGCTGGATACGTTGCAGCGAATGTTTCTGGGCAAACAGGCGTATAACCAAGATCGGTGCCAAACACAGTGTTTCCAACGCCTTGCGCGGATGCATCTGCACAGTAGATATGGGCCATATCACCAATTGAACCGTCGATTCCCAGGGTGAAAAGAGGGTACAAAAGAAATAGAAAAGAGATGACCGGGAGAATCCATATTCGCCTCCATTCAAACACATGTCGGATCCGTTTCGCCCACTCTGTTTCGATGAAAAACGAGACAAGCGCGACCATCATCATCATTCTTGTAAGGCCAGTTATACCTGACACCGAGCGCAACCATACAACGGATTGAAGTCCCTCTAAAGAAAAAGGATAAATCCAGTAAAAAGCGAGCGTGAAAGCCATGAAGCCCTCAATCAGCAAAATCATACCGATGGCTTGGTTCTTGAGATCCTTACTGCCCGATCTGAAAATAAGGAGGGAAAGACCGGCCACAAAAAGTCCGGTGATGGCCCCAATAAACGCCACAGTGTGGTTAAGCGCAAAAATTCCGGAAACAGAGAATTCAAAGTTGCTGAACACTCGAATGTAGTAGTCCAAGGGCGAGCCAACATCTGACACGAACCGCCTAATTCGCAGAGATATTCAAGATATTGCCCGGCCAATGGAATCATGAATACGCATTATCGACTCAGAAGAAATTTGGGGCGGTTCATCATTCGATGACGTAGGATTCGCCGTTTTTCGGTTCGTGAACAACGTGCCCTTGCGAAGCGAGATCGTCGACCAGCGGTGGGCGCGCGTGATTCGGGTCGGTGTGGTACACGACGACGTGTTTCGCTTCACAGGCTTGAGCGAATTCCAAAATCTCCTGGTGTCCTGCGTGCGTTGAGAACGAAAATTGTTCCATGTCAAGAGAAACGTGCGCCTCTTGGCCGTAAATGCTGATGGTTCCGGTTTCCAAGAGGGTTCGGCCGCCCGTGTCCCTCGCCTGATAGCCCGTGAAGAAAATCGCATTCTTCTGATCGTGTCGCAGACGATTCAGGTACCACAGAGCCGGGCCCCCCTCAAGCATTCCCGATGTCGTGACGATGACGTCGGCTCCGAGGGCCTTCTTCTTGTCGGATTTGCTTGAAACTTGTTTTGCCCATCGCCACGCCCGTTCGAGCGCCCCTCCATCACGGAGAAGATGGGGGTGATTGAGGTGTGTCTTGGCCACGCGTTTGCCCATGCCGTCGACATGAACGTTGAGGTGGGGGAGGTGTTTGTGCAACATCATGACGACGTCTTGCGTTCGTCCGTTAGCAAAGGCGGGAATCAGCACCGTTCCGCCGCGTTTGACCACTTCTTCCACGGCGGAAGTGAAGCGGTCAATTTCTTCTTCTTTCGGCGGATGATCTCGCCCTCCGTACGTTCCCTCAACAAACAAAATATCTGCCTTAACGGGTTGTGCACCTCGAACCAATGATGAATCTCGGGTGTCGAAGTCTCCGGTTAAGAGCACGGTGGTATCAGGGGTTTTGATGTGGAGCATGGCGGCTCCGGGGATGTGGCCCGCAGGATGGAGGGTGAGTTCCCAGCGATGGTGATTCCAAGGGACACCGAAGTCATGAACGTACCACGAGTCCAACGCCGTGTCAATGTCTCGTTTGTCCCAGGCCAGCGGGTACCGTTCAATGGAGCTCACTTTGTAACAATCCCTCCACATCATGTCGGATAGTTCTGCGGTGACAACCGTTCCGTGCAACCGGGTGCGGTGATGAGCGCACAACCATGGCGCCATCCCGAGATGGTCGATGTGCGAGTGGGTGATCACGGCATCATGAACCAAAGGTGCTTCACTTGGGTAGCGTGGAGGAGACGTCGGAGCGATCCCATAATCCAACAGAAGCCGGGTGCCTTCAGCATCCTCGAGAATGATGCCGACGTTTCCGACTTCGTCCCCACCACCAAGATAATGAAATCTCAAACCGGTCGCTGGCGGTCCTTCTGGATACGAAGATGTTCGCCCAGGTGAGTACAGGACCATGCTCAATCGAAGAGGTGGTCTTCCATGAACGTGTGGGTCTCACCCCCTTCTTTCCATTGGAATCAAGAAAAGGTAGGTTCGGATCTGAAAATGCATGGATTGTTTTCCCAATGTTGAAGTACCTCTCGCGACCATATTCAACGGGTTTTTTCGTTTTCATTTTCGTTCATCCTTTTTCATTTTCATTGATGCCAATCCAGATTTGTTTCCAGTGGAAACAGAGGGGTCCACCAACGGTATCGTGAAATGAATGGAAAAAGCCAACCGTTGTTTCCCCTTGACGACGAAGAGACCATGAATCGGAAATCGTTGCACCGGACATGGGACGAATTCCATCGCATGAATTCGTCGTCGACGAGGATCGTTGTTTTGGATGCGGTGCTTGCGTGGCATTGTGTCCAGTGCAAGTTCTTACCCTCACCGACCGTATGATCTACGTCGATGAGCCAAATTGCACCCACTGTCGTCTTTGCATCCCCTCATGTCCGGTGTTCGCTTTGGACATTCAACCCAACGAGTGATCTCCATGAACATCGTCCTCATTGGTGGAACCGTTGAAGCGTTGGTGCTCGCTTGGGAACTTGGCGTTGATCACAACATTACCGTGATTGAAATCGAAGCTGAAATGGGTCTTCCCATGACGCATCCCGGTCGAATCATGAATTCATCAATCCTGAATGATTTGTTTTCGGAAGAGCAAATCGCCTTCCTCGCCCTCAAGGAGAATCCAGACGGGTATGGATGCAGGTGGGACTGGGTCATGAAACACCTTGCTGCCAACGTCGCACGTCGTGGCGTGTCGTTCATGACACGAACCCGGGTACTTTCCTGTACCAAACAGGATGATGTCTACCTGCTCGAACTCACCTCATCAGAACGATCGACACCCACCCACCTTCTGGCTGATCGTGTTCTTCAGATGCACCAATCCTCAGGACGAGGGCCTGGAGGACGGACGCATCAACTCCAACCTTCATCACCACCCAATTTCCCTCATCCAAAAACAACAGAATGGTTTGGTGGAACGACGCTTTCTTCCGAACACCATGCTTCTTCAAAAGCGGATTTAATCTTACAGCGAGCGGACGGAATGACGGAACTCTGGTGGTCGAAGGGGCCCGAATGGACGCCGACGTGCGGGTTCATCGAGCAGTGCACAACCGTTCTTCCGAAGGACAAAGAACAACTTTCACTGGACAGCGTTTTGTCACGCGTTCGTGACCATGCGCTCAAATTCGTTTAAATTCGGACATTTGGTGTGGAATAAAACACCACTTTCTTAGGCTCAACGCCTTGGCCAACGATAAGAACGCCTCGGTGTTGGTGATGGAGATGGGAGAAAACTTCACAAAAAGTGCACAGGCAGCGAAGCGTGCCTCCAAAAAAGAATGGAAAAAATTGGTGGCTGAGTACCAACAGCCGCACGTCGGTCGCGCCGTTTGGCAGATCGTGAACACCCTGGTTCCCATTGCAGCCATTTGGGTCAGCGTCTACTTTCTGAAGGACATCTCGCTTTGGCTCACCATTCCACCGGCCCTGTTGGGTGGATTGTTTCTCGTTCGAGCGTTCATCATCTTCCATGATTGCGGTCACGGTTCGTTCTTCAAATCGAAGCGTGCGAACACTGCGGTAGGCTTCATCACCGGGATGCTCACCTTCACCCCTTACCGTCAATGGAGCTGGGAGCATGCACGCCATCACGCCACCAACGGTGATCTCGACCGCCGAGGCATCGGCGATATCTGGACCTTAACCGTCGAAGAGTACGTCACATCTTCCCGAAAGTTGCAGTTGAGCTATCGGTTCATCCGCAACCCCATCATCCTGTTCGTGTTCGGACCGCTCGTTCTTTTCATCATCCTGCAGCGCTTCCCTAACGCCAAAGCCAAGACTCGCGAGAAGCGGTCGGTCTACATCATGAACGCCACGTTGGTGGGATGGTGCGTCGGGATGAGCATGATTTACGGCTTCTTGCCGTGGTTGGTGATCCAACTGACCATGATGTCCATCGCTTCGCTCTTCGGCTTGTGGTTGTTTTACGTTCAACATCAATTCGAAGACACCTACTGGGCCGGCAGCGATGAATGGGATTACACCACCGCTGCCATGGAGGGGAGCAGCTATTACAACCTTCCAAGGGTGCTTCAATGGTTCTCCGGCAACATCGGATACCATCACATTCACCACCTCAACCCGCAGATCCCCAATTACAACCTGGAGCGATGTCACCACTCACATCCCTTCTTCCAGCAGGCCCCAGAACTTCGATTCTTCAGCAGCCTCAAAACCATCAAACTCAGGCTTTGGGATGAGGTCAACGGTCGGATGATCAGCTTTGGTGAACTCAAGCGACAACTTGCCGTCCGTGAAGCCAAACCCTCCGTTTGATTCATGGTTAATGTCTTGAATCACCCACACCTCCCCATACCATGACCAACAAACTCTACCTCGAGAGCATCGAAGCCGGGTACGCTCATCGGTTTGATGCACAGGTGGTCCAGGTTGAAGACAACCGGGTGGTTCTCGATCGAACCCTCTTCTACCCGCTGGGCGGGGGCCAACACTGGGACACCGGTGTACTTGCAGGCCCCAACGGTGACCTTCACGTCTCAGAAGTTCGCGGGCGAAACGACGTCCATCACACGGTGGGTGAAGATCACCAGCTCGAAATCGGCGATGAGGTTCGCGGCACGATCGATTGGGAGACCCGTTATGCACACATGCGAATGCACACCGCTCAACACCTGGTCAGCGGTTTGGCCTATGAGATGTTTGACGGTGTACGGACGGTAGGGAATCAAATTCACGCGGACCGATCTCGAATTGACTTCAATCCAATTTCATTTGACGAATCCATGATTCAGGCCCTCCTTGACGCTGCGAACCAGTGCATTGATGCGGGCCTGGACGTCTCGGACAGCATCATGACCCGAGGCGAAATCAACGCCATCATGCCCCCCGAACGCACCAACATGGATCTGCTTCCAGCCAGCGTCAAGCAATTACGCATCGTTCAAATCGGTGATCGCGTGGACATGTGCCCCTGCGCAGGGACCCATGTCAGCAACATTTCAGAACTCGGGCACGTCGATTTTCTTGGAAAGAAATCCAAAGGGAAGGGAACACAACGATTCTCGTATCGACTTGAGACACCAGCGGTTGTCCGTTCCCCCTCATCTAAAGTTCTCTGATCTTCACCCCATCACTCTTCCTGGGCATCGACCCCCGTGCAGGAATTGCAATGTCGTGGAGAATGCAGACGGAACCTCTATTTTCAGTGGGGCAAGTGTAGCACCATGGTCGAGATTCAGTCCATGGTCCCCATCGCTGCGGTGGTGGATCTGGTTCTCGGCGTGGCCACGCTTTCCATCATTGGTCGGAGCCAAGGCCAATCGAGCACGAGCCGCATCACAGGATGCATCCTCGGTTGGATTCTCATCTTCCTTGGTTTGAGCTATCTCATGACGGCGGTTTTGGAATTCAGGTACGGGGCTCAAGCCGAATTTTCCCTGCTGGATCACAACAAAGTCTCTGGAACGTTTGCTTTCACGGCGACCAACTTGTTTCTTTCTTCCGCCATGGTACTCATGGCTCTTCTCCCGTTTTACTTCCCGTTCAGAATCATCCAGAAAGAGTGGGACGTGTGGTTTCTTCTCGGCACCTCCTGCGTCTCGGCCGCCGTATTAACCACCTTACATCTCTTGACCAATTTCAACCACTTCAACGTTGAAAACTTCCTCAACATTCCAGGCTACCTCATTCTGGTGGCGTTGTATTTGCGATTCATCACCACCGAGGTTCGTGATGGCGATTCACGGCTGCGGAAGATTTCCATTGTTGCTGGCCTTCTTCTTATTGGCATTCACGGCGAGACGATGACCTATTGGCTCTCCCAGGTTCTCTCGATCAATGACTACTTTTTCCAGCGCGGTGCCATTAATTCCGGCGTCGCTGCCACTTACGCCTCTTGGGGTGGCGTGAACGCACGCTTAACATTGGGTGCAGGCGCAATTCTGGTGTTGTCTGCAGGCGAAGCCTGGCGTTCGTATAAACTCGGCATCTCTTCGTTCGGTGTGTTGACCTTCGTCATTTTTGTGATTGGGTTCATCGCAGGGTTGGCCGACTATGCGGTCCTGGACATCGTCCGCAGCTGCTACGAAACCTCGTGTGAACCCTTCCCTTCGGCGTATTCCATTTGGTACGATTTTACATCTGAAGCACTGGTCTACCTCTACACGCCGATACTCTTCATGTTCATTCTTCTGCACTACGATATCGTTGATACCAAGCGAGAAGAGAATCGCTGGTTGATTCGCATCATTGTCATCCTTCTCTTACTCATCGTCTCGTCAACCATCCTCGAATTGATTCAATCCTTCCTTCCTATTCCGGACATGATTTCATCCGCTGCTTTGGCCATCGTCGTTGGCATTTTTATCGGCTGGGAGGAGAAAATCGTCAGCAACCTCATCGAAGGCTCGGCATCCATTGAGGAGACCGTTCCCGATTTCTTGGATGATACCCTCAACGAGTCTGAATTCAGGCTGAAGGTGTTCAACATGGTGTTTGGTTGTATCACGGCCTTCATCGTCGTCATTTCACTCCTTTTCACAGGACTCGGGGTTATGGGAGGCTGAACCATGAGCGAAGAACACGACGTACGAAACCTGCTGATGACCAAAGAATCCAGGGTGCCCACCATCGGTGCTTACGCGCTGACCCTTTTGCTGATGGTGGTCACCTTCGGTGATATTTTGGGTGACCTTCAGGCCACGACCGAATTTACCTCATCCACCCCCGATTGGCGACTCACCTTTGAGACACAGAATCAAACCATGCAGGCCGTTGAAACCCTCCAGGACGATGAAACGAGGAACGTGGTGTTTGACCTGTCTGAAATCAACGTTCCAGAAGGCTTCATGATTGGGCAAATTGATGTCATCCTTTACCCCGAAGAACTGGACGGCGATGACGACTGGAATCAATGCGACTCAATCGCCGGCGATCTCATCAAAAACAGCCTGACAGCACAATGGGAGGATGCATACAACAACCTCTCGGGACAAGACAGCAGTTGTCTACCGATTGAGCTCAAACTTCGAACTTATCCAGGTTTCACCGGGGCGCCGCTGACCGTATCCGCAAAAAATGAATTTCAAGCCATGGAAGCATGGACGCAACTCGGCTGGGGTATCGGGGAACTGTCCGTGGATTTGGACGTTGACGTCAACACCCCTCTCGGCCTTAACACGCCAACGGACACGGACGAAGAGATCACGGTGGAGGTTATCGTCACCATGTTTGCCGTGACCATTCAACGTATGGCGTGAGCGTTGTTGAACGGTAAAACGCTCAGGTCAACACACCGTCGCTTGGCAAGTAAGTCGGCCCGCACAGAATACCGCCGTAACTCACGGTGGACACGACCAAAAACAGGGCAATACCGCCTGCGCCAAGAAAAACGACCACCATGCCCAAGGAACGAAGCCTCGTTACTCCCGAAAAGAGGTTGATCAGTGATGAAATTACACCCATGACCGACATGACAAGGCTCACGATGAACAAGGCTGAGATGAATTTTTGCAAACCCTCCGGGACCTCGCAAGAGTTGAAGGCCATCATCATGATGAAGAACAACACCAACCCCACCGATGTTGAGCACAACCAAACGACAACGAACGGTTCGCGACCCTTCTTTTCCCGGCTCACAACCACGTCTTCTGCAAAAGCGTCATCGTAACCGTCTGGAAACTGGATACTTCCGGCCACGAGTTTGACGTGACCTATGGACGACAAAAATCCTCGCCCTGCGAACGGTCTCAAAACTCTAAATCGTCGTCCACGAGTTCTTTGACATCATCCATTGCTGATTTCAACGCTTGACGCTCTGACTGACGCCGATTGAATTCAATGTCCTCGAAGATTTTACTCGTCTCTTCATCGGGACCGTCTTGCGAGGCGGCGGCATGAACGCGGTCGGTCAACGTCGTGTCTTCCCCCACTCGCTCACTCCGGTCGACTTTCTGAATGGGTCGACTTGGAACGGTTCTTGCACCGTAGTGTGCATCCTCTTGTCCGTCGAGGGTCCACGTTTCTTCACCCATGGCTTGTGCACGATGCGCCTCGAGGGGGGCGTCTTTCCAGGGGTTTTGATTTCCAACGTCGCGCAACGCATTGGCTTTGGCGGTCGACCGTTGCTGCTCAAAGAGTTGGGCGACGGACAACCCGTCCGGTTTGGCTGGCCCGTCGACAAGTGATGCTGCGAGGCGTTGCTGTTCCATCAGCGAAGAACCGTGCACTTCGTCGTGGTCGTATCGGTGTGGTTCAGACGCCATGGCCATCAATTCCCTCGCCAACTGATAGAGCGGTTCATCGGGCGGTGCCGCAGCAATGGTTTCTCGCACGGACCGGTGATGTTGAATGCACGTTGAGCAACGCGCCACGCCCGCTTCATCGGGCGCATCACATCGTAAGCAACACGCCTGAAAGCCCAGTTCCTGCATGGCTTTTCGGGGCATTGACATGAGGCTTCGCTTCGGGATGGACCCCGAGATGAAGAAGCCTTGGACACGAGGATTCAAAGTGAACCCGAACATGGAGCGGCCATGGGGAAACGGGACGCTCGCGCCGACCTGGTGGACGATGACCCGTTCAAAAACCAGCGCGCAGCCCCCCGGATTCATCGAGTTCATCAGCGTCAAGCACCCGATGGAACCGTCCACTTCGAAGCCTCCTCTGCGTTTTCGAACGCCATGCTTCAATTTCTGGGGCAGGACAATTGGGAGAAGCCAAAACATCATACCGGGCGTCTCTGGCACTTCAGTGATGTCGAAAAACAACATCTCCGCCTTGCCATGGGCGCGTTTACTCTCGCCCTTGGTTTCATGGCGGTGGGTGGCGTTTCCGGCATCTCTTACTTCGGTTTTTCACCGTGGTTGGTGTTTTTGCTGTTGTCCATGCCCGTGTGGATGATCGGGGTGGGCCCGGCCTTCCTTTTGCATGAAATCGGGCACAAACTCGTCGCCAAAAAGCACGGTTGTTGGGCTGAATTCCGTGCAGACCCACGGGGTTTGCAGTTTGGCATTGCTCTCTCGTTCTTCCTCGGATTCCTGTTCATGGCGCCGGGGGCGGTCATGGTCGCCGGCCTGGTGACTCGACGCCAAAACGGACACATCGCCGTGGCGGGGCCCCTGACGAATTTCTCTCTCTTCCTGATCGGAATCCCGGTTTGGGGGATCATCATCGGCCTCACCGGCGCACACGTACCCTTGTCAACCAGCGAATTCGGTATTCTTGGCTTCCGGGGCACCTACGTGGTGGACAACGTCTTGATTTGGCAGGCCATGGTGTTCAACGCTGGTGTGTACTGGATTGTTTTCAACCTCGTTCTCGGTTTGTTCAACATGCTTCCGTTCGGTCCGCTTGATGGATTGAAAGTCAAAGACTGGAGCGATGGAGTGTTCTTCACCGTCATTGGTGTGTTCGCTCTTCTCGTTGTGACCATGATCACCGGTACGTGGTCCGCATCGGGGTTGTTGACGGCTGTGGCTGAACCGGTGTCGGCGCTCGTGCGTTGAACGCCCTTGCACGACTTTACAGGTAGGCGTTTCGTACGGGGTTTTCATCCAAGTGGAAGAAGGAGTAGGTGGCCCACCACGTGATGGTGTCGAGAGCGTCAACCAGGTTGCTTGTTCCGGACCGCTCCTCACCGTAATCCTTGCCGGTGGTGTCCATCCAATCGATCATCTCGTCAACGGTGTCGCAGGTTTGGTGGTAGCACCAATAACCGTCCACGAGGCCGCCAAAGCCCATGGTTACCGTACCGAGGTTGTCCTGGAAGGTGGCGTGGTCCGAGCGTGCCGTCGTGTCTTCGTACACGATGATTTCAGGTCGGTCTTTCGCCATCCAATCGTCCACTTTCCACGTGTCCGCAGGATGATCCGTGCCGATAAGCATCGCCATTTGCTCTTCGACGCCGATGGCGTCCGATCCAATCCACATGGCCAAACCGACCATACCGGGTTGGTTCATGATGTCGTGGTCAAGACTCGGGCCGATGTACACTCGCATGGGCCAGACTTCCTCGTCTTTTGGATAGCCGTCCGGGTCAACCGCAGGTTGGGGATCGCATCCACCTTCACCACCACCGTGATTGCCTCCGCAGGGGGCGCCACCGCCACCGGGCCAGTTGACGCCCGCCATGTCGAGGTTGACGTAGTTCGTCACTTCCACGTCCGGGTTGTCTTCTTTGACCCAGTAATCGGTCCAGAAATCACTACCACGCTTTCCACCTTCTTCACCTGACCACAAACAGAACACCATCGTGTTTCTTGTGTTGAAATTGGCCATGGCTTCGGCCACGGTCAAAACCATGGCCGTTCCTGCCGTGTTGTCGTAAGCACCGACTCGTGTACCGTAGGTTCGCCCGAAGATGTGAGGATCGAGCATGCCGCCATTGACCGGCGGTGCGATGTCGAAGTGGGCACCAAACACCATCCATTTGTTCGGGTTGACCTCACCGAATCGATAGCCACAGATGTTGTAGGCTTCGGGGTTTTGTGCACCAGTCATCAGGGAATCGTAGGTAAACCGCTGCGTGATCACCTCGAGGCCGAAACTCTCGAGGTTTCCAATGAGGTACTGCGCAGCATCCTCATACGCAGCGTTTCCTTGGCCAGCCCATCGGTCAAGGTACCCCACGGCACCGTCTGCAACATCGGTTGGGTCTGGCGTTTCGTCCGACATGTGGCTGATGTAATTGAACACGTTGAGGCCGTCGACCAACCCCGTCGAATGTCGTCCACCTTCTGCTTCGCTGTAGGCGGCTGCCATGGGTCGTTCGACCGGTATTCGGACAGCGAGCACGGCTCCACCGCTGCTGTTGGAGGGGAGAACCGTATCCAACGTCCCGTTGACGGCGGGCACGCGTTGAATGCCAGGATTGTTCGTCTGTTCGTTTCCATCTCGCTGAATCCACGTTCGCCAAGACTCTTCGATGGATCGGATAGGCCAGTTTTCTCGACCGTATTCGCCCAACATCACCACGGCCGTGTCGGTTCGTGGGGGAGCGAGCAGTGTCAACATGACCGACTCGCCGGCTTTCATGTCAATGACCGTTGAATTTTGAACAAACCCCGTGTCAGAGTTAAGCATGAGATAGGGAACAAACACGGCCATGTCGGCACCGGCACTGATCGTGACGCCCTGGAACACACCACCGGAAAGCACGGGGGGCGTAACGACCACGTCATCCACCGATTCCAACCCACCCATCTCCTGCTGCCCAAAGCAACCCGAAAGCGGCGTCAAGAGCATCAGAAGCACGAGGAAGGCAGCCTGGCCAAATCGATGTCCCATTGGTTGGCCGTGGCGGTTCCCCTTCTCAAGGTCTACCCTTGGATGAACCGATTCTTTGATGGGGGAACAGGACCAATCATGAACTGAGAACATGCCTCGACCCCGAACAAAACAACAGGACGCTCGTGCGAAATTCTTGTTTTCTCAACACCTGATCGAAACCGTCAACGATGATCGATGCCCTCTGATTGAAGGGTGAAAACGTCTGAATTGATGATACGTTGCTGGGACTCAGTACTCTTTGTTTCGATCCCTGCCGATGGATGCAACAAGGGCGATCATGGCGAACAACGATACCACGGCCAAGACCCGTACCAGTGTTTGGTCGACGACGAGCGACGACGCCTCTTCCGTACCCTCCACCGAGGTCTCTTCTTGAACTTCGCAACCTGCACCGAAGCAGTCACCCGGACTTGGCCCATCCTCATCATGCACGTCTTTGTGGACTGCGATGGAGTGGTTCCACACGGTTTCTGAACCGTTGTGTGAACGGTGGACCCAGAACACGTATGTTCCGACCGTGGCGTTCAGGTCGAAAGCGAAAGTGGATGATACGGCACACGTATCGTCCACCAGCGAACCGTTTTCATCGAGCTCGCACGAGTTGGTGAGGGTTGGTGATTCGAAATCCTCTGACGGGTTGAATTCGCCGTCCATGTTGACGTCCACCCTCACCACCATGCTGGTGTTGTTGGTGCTGTCTTCCATCTTGAACCAAACCGCGTTGCCTTGGACGAATGCCGGGTCGGTGATGTTGCCGGCAACGACCCCGTCGTCGGTCAAAATCACGGTGAGGGTTTGCTGAGTGTGGCCGGACGTGACTGGAGCCAACAGCATGGCCAACAACAGCAAACCACCCAAGGTTGTCGCGCTGACCTTTCCCATGATGGCTGGGTAATCACCAAATCATAAAGACCAAACGGACGGATGGGTTGAGGAGAACATGGGCGGTAAGGAAGTCCTTCTTGGTATCTTTACGATTCTTTTTCTCACATCGGCAACCCTGCTGGTGTTGGGAGATGACATCGAAGCCAACGTCGTTGAAAACCCAACCCTCCGTGCCGGTGACCCCTTGGTTCAGGGGGACGGCCATGACCACTCCAACGCCAGTCAGCATGAGTTTGGTACCGACAACATGGAATTGCTCGACTTCAATCCACTAACCACCACCGGCAATGCAGAAGTTCAGGTGGCGACCACCCCGGACGGCGACACGTACGCCTATCTTGCAGGCTGGAATGACATGCACATCGTCGACGTCACCGACCCCAACAACACAACGGTTACCGGCGTCTACAACGACCCGAACACCCAGGTCCTCGATGTCAAGTACCTCGAGTACAACGGTCGCGAGTACATCATCCAGCAAAACCAACTCGTCGACCCCGGCAACGCTGACCCGAACGTTGGTGAGTGGAGCGACCCCGCCCAAGTCACCGTTACGCTCATCGATGTTACGGACAAAACCAATCCGACGTGGGTTGACTCCTGGTACGATGCAGACCACCCCACCGGCCCTCACAACCTCTACACCCACATGATCGACGGCGAATGGTACATGTTCGTCGCTAACCCCGATTACGATAACTGCAACGACGCCATCGGTGAAGCCTGCGGCGGCGTGACCATCGCTCACCTCAACCTCGTGGGGTCCGCCGCTCGCAACCTCCCCGGCGTACCGGCCTCTGGCCTCGGCCACACCATCGTCAAGGTCGGTGAATACGAGGTCGCTTGGGAAACCACGATGGGCGGCTGGATCTACATCCACGACATGACGGTTCAAACCTGGCCCGGCGAGGACCCCAACGACCCACGCTTTGGCCGAACATTCGTCTACGGCAGTTATTGGGAAGCCGGCCTTCGAATTGGCGATGTCACCGACGTCCCTCATCCGGTGAATT
Source organism: Methanobacteriota archaeon (assembly GCA_002725275.1). Next base: position 3,652 of record PBOE01000054.1, on the reverse strand, counting down.
CACCTGAAGCTTACACCGTTCACGCCACCACGTGTCGAACCGGCTTTGGCAATCCGCTCATGTGTCGCTGGCGAGCCCCTGAGGTTGGTCTGTGGATGGATTTCCTCGACCTTGACGATGACGGTCAACCCGACAGCGGGCCAACCGGGAACGAGAACGGTGGGCGTGTGTCCTACATTCACTACGCTGAACCTTTCCCCACCATGGTGGACCTGTCCCACGTCGGTTATTCCGACGAACCCGTTCATCTCGTTTCGGCTGCCGTTGAGACCCTGAGCACGAATGTTGGCGTTGGCGTCTTGTACCTCATTGACACCACCCCCTACACCATGGAAGACGGCCAGTTCAAGTTCCAGCCAAAACTGATACGGGATTGGGAAATTCCATACGCGGAAGACCACTGTTACGGTGCTGATTGTGAAGCTCATCCAAACGAAGACGAGTGGTTACTGTTCTCACCGCACAACCTCGACAGCGCCTACTTTGAAACCGACGATGCCACCGACCAAAGCCATGGCGGTGGCTGGGACGGGCGACTTTACATCTCTCACTATCATGCTGGCTTGTGGGTGGTCGACATTGAAACGTTGGTCGACCCCACCAACCCCGACGATCGCATCGCAACCCACGAAGAAGCCACGGTGGGCTACTACCTTCCCCGTGGCGAGGACGGTACCCCCCTCGACTCAAGTTACTATGACTTCGGGTGGGTTCCGTTCCTTTGGGCGGTTGAGCACCACGACGGCATCACCTATGCGTCATGTATTTCTACAGGGCTCTACCTTGTTCAGTTGGACGTGGACCTACCCTATCGTCTGTGAGGTGTTGGCATTCGAAGAACCGTGTTCAGCTTGACCGCATGCGCCCTGTTGTTGCTGGCGGGCTGCACCGTGCCCGGTGATGCAGACGAATCGGCGTCTCCGTTCCATGGCGAGGCGCTCGAGAACGTCAAGGTCAACGACTTCACGCTCACGGCGAGTGAGGGCACGGCCTGGACGTATTCGGAGGAAGCGGCCAACACCACCCTCGCCATTGCGTTTCTCTTCACCAATTGCTTGGACATCTGCCCCATCGTGACGCACAACATGAAGTGGGTGAAGTCGCAGCTGTCCGATGATGAACTCAACAAGACCACCTTCATCACCATCACGGTCGACCCGTGGCGCGACAACGTCTCGGTTCTTCACGACTGGAAGACCGGTACGAAATCAGAATGGGCCCACCTCACGTCTTCGAGTAACGACTCCGAGAGCCCCTCCATGAAAGCGCTCCAAGACGTGTGGATCAATTTCGGCGTGGGACTGACCATCGAGGAGTACGACGCCAACAACGCTGATAACAGCACCAACGGCACGAACGACTCGGCTCGACACCATCCCGATGACTACACGGTCAATCACGAGACGGGCACCATTTTGGTTGACCGGTTTGGCAACCAGCGAGTGTGGTGGGGCGACAATGACTGGGTCCTCGATTTGTTCTTGGAAGACCTTCGCTACCTCAACACCCTTTGAGATTGGCCCAAGCCTCCTGTTCAGGAGCGTCGAATCAACAGGAGAACCAGCAACCCTGCTGCACCCAAGCCCGACCCCATACCGATCAGAAGGAAGAGACGTTGCGCATTGTCGTCTTCCTCAATTTCTTCCTCGGGTTCACCGCTCTGTCGGTCTTCGAAGGTACCGAACGTGCTTCCGATTTCGGGGGCGGTTGAATTCTCGACGTGAACGTCTTCGACGACCACGATGGTTCCGTTCATCACGGTACCGTCCGAAAGCATGTCTTGGTAGTGGTATTCACCCACGCCCCACGTGCCGTTGAACCAAACGAGGAAGGTGATGTTGCACACCTCGTCCTCGTCCGTCTCGCTGGTGTTTTCCGAGGACGTTGTGTTGCATTCAGCGACCAGCTCACCCGAATCCCAGTCGTCCGTTCCGTTGTAGAAACCGTCGCCGTCAAAATCAAACACGATCCGGTGGGTGATGTTTTCTCGACCGTCGACGTTGTGCCAAACCACCGAATCGTTGTACGTGATTTGAGATGAACTCGGGGTCAAACCACTCTGTTTGATGACGACCGTGAAGGTGTCTGCAGAGTGGGCTTGGACGGCACCCGCTCCAACAAGCGAGGACAACAAGACGATGCACATCAACAACGAAAATCGTGTCATCGGGTGAGCCTAATGATGAGGCCTACATAAATCAAATCAAGATACGAATCATCTCCACCCTCGCCTTGAAATACATCTCCAACGACGGGCGACCATGCAAACGAAGGAACTGAAAGAGGACGAGCGGGCCGCCGACAAGGTCATCGTCATTGCGCTGGTGGCGTTGCTCACCATCAGTCTGATTTCCGGTCTGGCCTACATGAGTCTCGATTCAGGTGATGACGAGAACCAGAGCGACCAAACATCGGCGTGGATCGACCCCGTCGTGGAAATCGAGGATGAGAATCACAGTCACAGCGACCTCCTCGCTCACCGACTCCAGACGGACAACATGCTCCTCATTGACTATCACAACCTCAACTGCGATGGAAACGTCGCGCCCCCTGCTGAATTGGACAACGTGGCAGGACGCCCATGCTACCCTGAATTCAAGAACGTCGGCCCGACACCCGGCGACTCCTCAGAGATTTCCATTGAAGGCAACTTCATGGAAGACTGTGAGAAGAAGCCAGACGGAACCGGTGGGTGTTACGCCTATGTTTCGTCCTACAACCAGTTCGAAATTTTGGACATCTCCGAGCCCAACAACATCGTCCTTCTCTCCACCTACTACGCCGAAATCGGACGCATGATCGACATCAAGGTGACGCCCGACAACAACTGGGTCCTGGTCAACCACGAATTGACCAACAGCGACCTCGACCCCATTCCCCAAGACGACGATGCCAACAGCGGGGCCAACCGCCTCGACGTCATCGACGTGTCCGATAAGACCGGCCCGATCAAGGTCGCTGAGTGGAACAACCCACCAGCAGGGTTCCACAACCAAGACCTGCACGTTGACTGCGACTGGGAAGATGCACCACTCATCTACGCTCAGGAAGAGTGCCACTTGTTCCTCTACGGTGCCGACCCTTACCCTGAGATGGTGGAAGGTGATTCCGGCGTGTTCTACAAGGGCACGCAGGTGTTCTACGTCCCGCTCGGATTCGAGGCGTGGCGACCGGACGTCAACGACGAGGACCAAAACACGAGCCGTGAAATCATCCGCTGGGGCGGTTATTCTCCAGAACCCGAAACCACGTGCGGGGGTTCATTGTTCAACCACGACAACGTGTTCCATGTTCACCCCATCACCGGACAGGCTCTGCTCTACATCTCGTACTGGGACGCAGGTCTCCGCATCGTCGACGTGTCCAATCCACCGTCCGTACCCGACCCCGAAGGCATCTCGTGGCCGCAAGACTACGAAGTCGGTCGCTGGCTTGGTTGCCCCAGTGCCGATGACGGATGGTACGGCCCCAACGGCGGTGGCCATGCGAACATGACCCCTGAAGAATGGGGCGGCAGCACCGGCGCCCTCAACGGCAACGGCTGGATTCACTACGCCATTCCTTACGACCACCTCCTGTGCAACGGTGCCGCAGAGATCGACCCCGTTGAGACCTGGGACGCCGAGTGCGGCACCGGGCCGGACGATCCCAT
>PBOE01000053.1 GCA_002725275.1 Methanobacteriota archaeon | reverse complement strand
TGGCCGGGAATTGAACCCGGGCTGGCAGAACCACAATCTGCCGTGCTAACCCCTACACCACCACAGCCATGAGAGGTAGAACCGCCTCATGGGCTTGGTATTTCAATCATGCGCCATCCGTCTCAATGGACCCCCAACCTTGTGGTGCACGGAACCCTTTGCTTCAAGAAGTGCCAAGCCCTCGAATTGTCCATGCGACCCGCCAACAAGGCTCTCGCCCTGATGTTGATGTTGCTTTTCCTCACGGTTTCGCCTTGGGTTTCCACCTCGGGGGCACGCAGCGTCCACAGCACCAGCACGGTGGACTTGTTTCCGCAAGGCTCCTTCGCGGACGCCGCCTCGTGGTCGGTCGGTGCTGAGACGTCCTTCACCCAAGAGGCAGCGACGTACACCGAATCCATGGTGGCCGACCAGCGTCTGAGCATGGTTCACACCCGCCCGCTTCATCTCGACACGATGACGGTGTGGTCGTCCACTTCACCCACCGATTCTAACTACTCAACGGGCGCTCCTGACGGTGCCAGCACTTGGTCAACTGGGCCCGAGATTCAGCTGACCGGCTTTGACATCAGCGGGTTGTCCAACTACCCTCTGCACGAAATTCACATGCTGGGTGTCTTCCAAATTCCCGATGCGCTCTCAGAGGACACGGTTCGTGTTTCGGTGCAGCATGGCGATGGGTTTGACCTGCTGAAGACCTTCGCCCACACGCAGGGTAACGTGGATTACATCAACAATTCAGCGTTTCGAGTCAACATCACGGGCCTGATGGATTGGACGTGGACCGATGTCTCAGAGATGGTCTTCACCCTCGATTACGTTTCAGCGGGCGGCGTTGATGATTCTCGTCTCGTCGTTGATGCGCTGGGCTTGGACATCACCGTTCAAACACCGTGGTACGGAGGGGAAGTCGGCTATGCGGTCTCGGAGTTCACCGGCCACGACCTGCCCGTGATGGGACTCAACATCAGCGAGGGCGTCACCGACAACCTGGCCCTTGACACCTGCGGGCTGAAGCCCACCGTGGCAGGAACCTCCGGCCAGTGGACCAGCGCAGATTTCACACACCCACCGGAACAGACCTTGGGTCGGGTTCACCATGCCCTCAGCGAGGGTGAAAACAGCAACATCACGGTGGAAGTGGCCACCTCGAGCGACGGCGTTGCATTCGGCGCCTTCGACGTGCTTCAGGCCAACACCCTTCTCCCTGCAGGCGAAATGTACCGGCTCCGGTTCTCCGTCACCGATGCGTGCCTGTCCTCCGTTTGGGTGGACGTCAACGACCCGTCGCTTTCGGTCAGCGGACGGGTGTTCGGCACCAACGACGGGATCGACGCAGATTATTCTCGATGGTTGGTGTTCGTCAACGAGGAATTGGTGTCCAATGAGCCCATGGCGCTGGGAACGTTTTCCCACGAATGGCCCATCGGCGCTCACATGCAACCCGGAAGCGATTCACTGACCGTCAGCGTGCGTGCGTGGTTCACCTGGGACTCCGACGGGGCTGCCAGCCACACGGCACTGGAACTGACCCAAATGGACATCTCCGGTGGCTACGCCATCCAATACGACGAGGACCCAATGTGCGAAGGTGTCGGAGATCAATTCCTCAGCGAGGACAACGGCGGCGTCATTCTCCCCTTCCTCAGCCGATGCAGCGACGACCGTGCGAGCCTTGAGGACCTGCAGGTCAGTTTCACCAACAGTGATGAAAACGTCGTGGCCGTTGACTTGGCCGAGGGTGATGTGCGCCTTCGTTTGCTCCCCGAAGCCAGCGGTCAATCGGTCATCGGCATCACGGTCACGGACCCGGCCGGCAACACGTGGAACCAAGTCTTCACCGTGGATGTCGCCCCGGTTGATGACCCGCCGGTGGTGATGGAATTCCCGCCCGTTGTTCCCGTTGAACACGAGATTGAGACCGCCATCAACATGACGTGGAGCGACCTCGATTCGCCCGGACAGGTCACCGCCTCCACCAACCGCTCGTGGGCCACCGTTGACTTGGTCAACAGCGTGGTCCGAGTCACGCCGCCCACGGTTGGTTTCCACACCGTGTTGGTTTCGGTGTGCGACCAGTCGAGCTGTTCGGAGCGAGAAATAGACCTCGAGGTGATGGCGCTGCCCGACCTCGTGGTGGAGGCCATGGAGTTTAGCGCTGATGAGATCTCCCAAGGCGACGTCATCACCATGCGGGTCCTCGTGCGCAACCAAGGACAAGCCGACGCCACGATGGTGTCCGTTCGATGCCAGACCGACCAGCAGCTCATCGATGTCAAAACCATTCCCGTCATCATGCCGGGCGAACTGCGGTACGTTGTGTGTGACTGGCAGGTGCCCGACGATGCCCGTGTTCTCAGGTTCAGCGCCGTGGTTGACCGTGGTTTGGAAATCACCGAAGGCGACGAGACCAACAACGAACTCGAGGAGTTGGTCGCCATCAACGAACGAACGGTTGATTCAGGCGATGATGCGCAAGGTCTCCTTTCTGGCCAAGCAGCGGTCATCGGTATCGCCGTCATCGCAGCGGGCCTTGTGGGGTTGCTCGTGTTCTTGATGCCACCAAAGATCAAGAAAATCGAGTGAAACCTTCTCCCGTCATTTCGATGCCGGAACGACGTTCGGATGTCGGATAACGCGGAGTTAACCCTCAAACTTCATAACCAAATCGTGGAAGGGACCCTTGCTTTGAGGTCGTGGGGGCCGTTCAACTTCGGTTGACAAAGCGGGAGTGGGAACCATGTCTCAATTGAAAATCCGTATTGAAACGGACGAATACATCTACGAAGAATACATCGAAGCGTGAAAATCAGGACGACGATGGCCATCGGCGAGGGTACACCTCGGTGTCCATCAGGACCATGCTGGGTCGAGCGAGTTCGCCCGAGTCCATGGTCGCAATTTCATCCGAATTCGCCTTGAGTTTGACAAAGCCGACCGCCTCGTTTTTCAGCGAGGTGACCAGCAACTCCGTGCCCTTCTTCAAACCGCCAGGAATGGAAACCAAACCCGGCCGTAGCAACGGTGCGCCGTAGGCTAACGCCGCCACTGCACTGTCTTTGACGGTGCACCGGGGGACGTCAACGAGTAATTTTTCAATCGGGTGGACGATGGCGTTCAGGGCTTCTTCTTGCCCGCATTCCTTCCACAACCAAACCGCATCGGCGAGTTGGTCCATCGTGACGCAGTGGTCCAGATTGAACATGCCGGAGGTTTCGCGACGGAGTTCTTTGAGCGAAACCGGCGTGTTGAGCAGGAGACCCATGTCCCTGGCCATGGTTCGAATGTAAGTCCCGGCTTCGCAAACGATACGAACAACTGCATCGTTGCCGTCGGTGTCCAACAGCTCAAAGGTGTGAACGTTTCGAGTCCGGACTTGAACCTTCACGGCAGACACCTCGGGAGGAACGTTGTAAATGCGTCCCGTCATGGTGGCCATGGTGGCGTTGAGGGTCTCCATATCAGGCATACTTTTGAAGCGCAGCACGGCGATGTAGGTTTTCTCGTGCTTGAGAATCTTGTTGGTGATTTTCATGCATCGTCCAGCCATCAACGGCAACACACCGGTTGCAAAGGGATCGAGCGTACCACCATGGCCGAGCCGTTCCAGTCCCAACAAATCCCGGGCCCATGCCGCCAATTGGTGCGAAGTAGGGCCCGCTGGCTTGTCGACCAAAATGAAACCCGAAGCGAGCCGTTGTTCGAGCGTTCGGTCGTCCGGTGCAGTGCCAAACGCCCCGTCGGTGCTTGGCGATTCATCCAGAACGTGAACGGTCATGCCGCTTCCTCCAACAAAGCGACGACATGGTCCAGTATTTGAGTTGCATTGAGGCTGGTGGCGTCCAGTACGTGAGTGTAGGGTTCCGGGTCTTCGGGCGTGAGATCGTAGAGCAAGGAGAAACGTTCGCCGTCGACGGCGGCACGAAGGCGGTTGGCCTCCAGGGCAGCTTCAACCTTCAGGCCCTCGCGTTCCGCAACACGGCGGGCACGTTCCTCGTCGCTAACGTCGAGCCAGATGCGAAGGCACGGCAGGTGAAGGCGGTACGCCCACCACCCGGCCAAACGTGATTCGACCACGTTGGCCGCATCGGGGCCTTGCATGCGCTCTCGAAGAAGTTCATCGAGGGAGCGGTCAACCTCCAGTTCGTTCTTGCACAATTCACCGAATTCCCCGAGCGTCATGCCTCGCCGTTTGGCTTCCTCCCGAAACACATCACCGCCGTTCAGGCTGCTCCATCCAAACCGCTCAACCAATCCACGGACCAGTGTGCTGGTGCCGCTGCCGGGGTGGCCAGAGACGGTCACGTTGACCATGCTCACAACACCCATTCATGGAAGCAGATGTTGCAACGTTTGGTACGCGGACCGTCGTGGGTGATGACGTCGCTTTGGCACTCGGGGCACTCCAGCACGAGACCGGCGGTCAGCCCGCCGGATGAGGCGGAGGCGGCGGGCTTTGTGGCGGCCGTGTTCCGCTTGCGTTGTTGCTGACTGCGCTTGGAACGCTGTTGTCGCTTCTTGGCCTGATTCGACGTGGCTGCAGGCTTGGTGGCGACCAGATGCAGCAACGGCTCTTTCAGCAAGTCCCCGGCCACGACCAAGGGGTGTTTCTTGTATCGAGCCAGTTTGATGTGGCGGTCAAGAGCACGGCCGTAAGCAGCACTCATGCAAATGTAGCAGCAAATCCATGCAGGGAAGAAGAGGAAACGACCGTCGAGCAGGTTCCACTCGGGCGCCCATGGAAGGGAGACGTAGTCCACTCTGAAGGTCTCCACCTTCGTGGTCAACCATGCGAAAATTCCGATGATGAAAATCATCGTGAACATCATCGGTTTCATGGCCCCCATCTGGACCTCAAGTTGCTCTGGCATCATCTGTTGCTGCAACGTCATTGCTTTTTCTTGTAAGATGGGATCCCTTGACATCCGTGCCTCGTTCATCATCTGACGAACCTGACCTTGACGGTGTCCAATGTGGGCTTGGTCCATGGGGTCCACGAAGAAGTTACGAATCACGGTGTTGAGGGTCATCGAAAACACGCCGAGAATCATCACGGTGATGACGAAAAACGACTCCTCCGGCAAGACCGGGGAAAGAAGGGGGTCGGCCGTGGTCCCCAGCGAGGTGCGGATGGAGGGGGTCATGATGAGCACGGTCATCAAAATCATGAACATCATCATCACGAACATGGACCCGCCTGGCGGCGGGGGTGGTGGAGGCGATGAACCGCTGGCCATGCACTCAAGGCGACAACGGTAGGGCATGAAGGTTAGCATGGAGAACATCGGCCACGACGCCAATGAACGACGATGCGTGAAGTTCAAACCCCTTGCCGACCACGGGACACCATGCGCCAGAAGCAGCCGCTGGATGTCTCACCGACATGGCGCTACCCGCTTCCCATGCCCATGCCGGGTCAACCGGTGTGTGCCACCGAGATCGAAGCCATCGAACAACTCAGCCGCTTGCCGGCCGTGCCGAAAATCTTCTTTTGGACCGACGGAGAACGGAAATGCCCAGAAGGCTGGGGGTTCATCGCATGCGTCCGGCAAGGCGTCCCTCCGAGCGGTATTGAAGCCGAGCTGAACGCTTGGGCCGATCAATACCCCAAGGCCTGGCTGGCGGTTGACATGCGAGACGGTGCTGTTCCACCCTCGACCGTTCAACCCCTGAACGACGTGCTGGCGGGTCTCAAGCGACCGGTGATCGTGATCGTCAGCCGCTCACCGGAGCATGAAGAGTGGCCTCAATGGGTTCTGCCCGAGTGAGGGGAGAATCGCCTCGCTCTCGCTCATCCCTTCGTCTCAGACGGGCGGTGGTCAACGAGCTTCACTGCGTAAAGTCGTAATCGCACGCCATGCACTTGTCATGGTCCGCGGCGTTCATGGTGCCGCAAATGGGACAGGCTTTCTCCTCGGCGGGCGCTGCTTCCTCGGCCGGGGCTTCTTCGGCCGGAGCCTCTTCAGCGCTGGCCTCTTCGTCGCCGCCGCTGTTGGCTTCGTTCCAGGCCTTGGCGGCATCTTCCAGTTCGGCCTTCTTGAGGTAGCCGTTGTCATCGTGGTCGTAGTCGGCGGCAAAGGCCACGAATTCGTCTCGGTGGCCCGCATCAATGCCGGCGGCTTCCATCACACGCAGGAGCATGTCCTCACGGAACTTCATCTTGGGTGCACTGGCGACTTCGTCTGCACCAGCGTCATCGGCTTCCTCGTCCGTCGTCGCTTCGGCCTCCTCGCTCGCTTCAGCCTCCTCGGTCGCTTCGGTTTCAACAGCAGGCAAATCATCGGATTCGATTTCGTCGCCGAAGTGAACGCCATGGAAACGGTTCAGGGCTTCTGCATCCACTTCACCGCTGCCCTTGATGTCAAAGGACACCTCGAGGCGTTCGCCTTTCTCGACCTTGGGCACGTGCCAGACGATGTGGAGACCGCCCTCGCCGTCTTCGGAGGTCATGGTGACATCGTCTCGCTTGCCGCTGGCGCTCTTGAGCTCCCAGTCCTTGATCTCAAACTGGGGCGGCAGCACGTCGTTGATGTAGAGGTCGCTGAGCGCTGTGTCGCCGTTGTTTTCGAACAAAATCAGCACTTCATAGCGGCCCTTGCCACCCAGCGGGATGGCTTGCTTGCCGGCGCTGAAGTTTCGGCGGTTGTGGACGACCTTCACGCTGGGCGTGTTGGCGGGTTCTCGCGTGCAGATGGGGCCAAAGCGTTCTGCGCTGAACTCGACACGGGCGGGTGCGTCGACGCGCTCGTTGCCGGGTGAGGGGTCGGGGGAGGTCAACGGGTAGGTGATCTCGATTTTCTTACCGGGCTTGAGACCGATGGGGCCGCGGGTGCCGACGGTCAGCATCATCGTGTGGCCTTGGCCATCGGGCGAGCGGTGCTCCTTCTCGATGGTGATGCCCTCGGAAATTTCGGCCTTGTACTGGTCGTCATCGATGGCTTTTCCATCGATCTTGATGGTCAACTGGTCGGCCGAAGGCGCCTCAAACAGACCGGGAATGTCGTCGGTGATGCGCATGAGATTGATGGTCGACGAACCCTTGTTGACCAGGGTCATCGTGGATTGAATCTTCTGCGAACGGTACGAGCGGAGGCTTCCGGTGGAGTAGGTTTTCTCAACGTCGGCTTCGAGGACCTCGAGTTTCTTCTCCTCGAGGGTCATCGTACCTTCGGCGGATTGGACCGCCTTGGGCAACACCGTGTAGGACAGCTGGTAGGTAAAGTCGGGCTCTGACTGAGCCATGACGGTGCGCTCTTCGGATTCCCACTTTCCGTTGGGTGTGACGTCCTGGTCGACGTCGTGAACGTCAAACAAGAGGTCGTCGCTGCCCTTCATGCTGACCTGAAGTTTGGTCAGGTCAACGGCAAAGGACGAGCGGTTCTCGAAGATGGCCTGGCAGATCCAGTTGTCCGGGCGCTCGTCCTCGCGGACACGCATGTAGGTGAACCCTCGGCAGAACGCGTCGAGTTCACGGAACGCCATGCTGGAGACGGTGGCGTCGGCTCGGTACGTAGCGGAAGCCTTGCCGGCTTTGATGGCCTTGGTGGAAGCCACGTCAATGGTACCTTCAAGGGCGAGGGTTTGCTTTTCACCGGCGGCCAGTCGCCCGACGGTCCAGGTGATCACGCCTTCATCGAGCTCAGCGCCACCGGCCATTTCGAAGTTCATCTCGGAGGCCAGCGGCCGAGTGACGACCACGTCATGAAGGTCCACGGTGGCGAGGTTCTCGACCTCAAGTTCCATCGCAATGGCGCCGGGGTCTTCGCTGATGGCCACCGACATGGAGCGTTCCTGCGAGCGGGCGGGGTTGGTGTCCAAGCGCTCACGCAGCGTCATCATTTGCTTGCCGTTGACCTTGTAGGCCATGGTGTGGTTCTTTGAGGGCTCGAGCTCGTCAACGGAAACGTGTTCTCCACCGATGTCGGTGGCGTCGATGTTGTCGAGCAACACGTCAATGTCGTAAATGCGGTCCTCAGCTGAGGGGTTGTTGACGGTCAACGTCCCCTTCCCGTTCTGCT
>PBOE01000052.1 GCA_002725275.1 Methanobacteriota archaeon | reverse complement strand
CTCAGGGAAAGATCAAGGTCGTGCCCACCAAACCACACGCTACGGCTCACGAATTGAGCCTGGCTTACTCTCCCGGCGTGGCGTTTCCGTGCCTTGAAATCGAAGAGCGACCCGAGGACGCTTACCGCTACACCTCCAAGGGAAATCTGGTCGCGGTCATCTCCAACGGTACGGCCGTTCTTGGCCTCGGGAACATTGGTGCTCTTGCCAGCAAACCGGTCATGGAAGGCAAGGGCCTTCTCCTGAAGACCTTCGCCGGCATCGACGTTTTCGATATTGAAGTTGACACCGAAGACCCCGAGGAATTCATCAACACCGTCGTGAACATCTCCAAGACGTTTGGGGGCATCAACCTTGAAGACATCAAAGCACCCGAGTGCTTCGAAATCGAGCGCCGCATCTCCGAGGCCACCGACATTCCCGTCATGCATGACGACCAGCACGGCACGGCCATCATTTCCGCCGCCGCCCTCCTGAACGCCGCTGAACTCCAGGGCAAGGCGCTGGCCGACCTCAAGGTCGTGGTCATCGGGGCGGGTGCGTCAGCCATCGCTTGTGCGAACCACTACGTCGCCGTGGGCGTCACCATGGGCAACATCACGCTGGTGGACAGTCAGGGCATCATCACCAAAGCCCGCCTTGACGCTGGGGAGTTGAACGAATACAAAGTGCCCTTCGCCCAAGACCGCCCCGCCGGAGATTTGGCGGATGCCCTCAACGGGGCTGACGTGATGCTCGGCCTGTCTCGCGGTGGTTTGGTCACCAAGGCCATGGTCGCCAGCATGGCCGAGAAACCCATCATCTTCGCGCTGGCCAATCCCACGCCTGAAATTCTTCCTGAAGAGGTGCTTGAGGTGCGTCAGGACGCCATCATCGCCACGGGGCGGTCGGATTACGCCAATCAGGTGAACAACGTGCTCGGGTTCCCTTACATCTTCCGCGGGGCCCTCGATGTTCGCGCACGCGACATCACGCAGAACATGAAAATGGCCGCCACCCGAGCCCTTGCGGCGCTTGCCAAGGAACCGGTTCCTGACTACATTTCAGCGGCGTACGACGGGGTGGTCATGCAGTACGGACCCGACTACATCATCCCCAAACCGTTTGACCGCCGTGTCTTGATATGGGAGGCCGCCGCCGTGGCGCAGGCCGCCGTGGACGAGGGCATCAGCGGGATTTCGGCCAAGGCGTTTGACATCAATCGCTACCGCGAGGAACTCGAGGCGAGGTTGGGGGAATCCTACTCCGTCATGCGACAAATGATCAATCAGGTCAAAGGCAGGGGCAAGCGGATCGTTTTCCCAGAGGGGGACAACGAATCGGTTCTCCGTGCGGCAGCTCAACTCGTCGAGCAACGCATTTGTTTCCCGATTTTGCTCGGGCCGGTTGACCGCATCAACCGGATGGTGGAGGAACTCGGGTTGAATTTTGACTACGAGGTGTACGACCCAAGGTACGATGAACGGCGGAAGGTCGAGTACGCCAACGCCTTCTTCAAGCGACGACAGCGCAAGGGCATCACGTGGCCCGATGCGGCGCGTCTGCTCAAAAGCCGGCCCTATTTCGCTGCACAAATGGTCCAATCGGGGGACGCCGATGGCTTCGTTGGCGGTGTGAGTCGAAATTACGCCGACGTGCTTCGTCCAACCTTGGAACTGATTGGAAAAGCCGACGACGCCCACTGCGTTATTGGCTGCTACATGATGAACGTCAAGGGACGGACGATTTTCCTCGCTGATGCGACCGTGAACGTTTACCCTGACAGTCGGACGCTCGCAGAGATCGCTGTTCAAACTGCGAAGGTGGCGCGACGGTTCGGCGTCGTGCCGCGGGTGGCCATGCTCTCCTTCTCCAATTTTGGTTCCACGCGTGCGCAGCGTACCGATCGCATCGAAGAAGCGGTCGTCATGGCCCGAACGCTGGACCCCACGTTGATGATCGACGGGCCCATGCAGAGCGACACAGCGCTCAATCCCGCCGTGCAGGAAGAATACCCGTTCATGCAGTTGGTCGGGCCGGCCAACGTCCTCATCTTACCCAACCTGGCCTCGGCCAACATCGCCTACAAACTCCTTGAGGAACTCGGCGATGCGGAGATGACGGGCCCCATCCTCGAAGGCATGGCTCACCCCGTTCAGCTCGTTGCGAGGCAAGACGGCGTTCGACACATCGTGAACATGGCCACCATTTGCACGGCGGACGCCATCCGCAAGGACAACTACTGGGAGACGCTGGTCGACCCACCGTCAACGTCCTCGTAGCGAAGCACGGGTCGACGAGGTCGCCAGATGGCACCGGTAAAGAACCCGGCGCACAAACCACCGAAGAGCAGGTTTAACCATCCCTCCGTGGCGTAATCACCCATGCCGCGAAGGACGGGGATGAGGAAGGAAGGAATCACGCCCAGCACCGTGGTCCAAAGGGCTTCGGAACGAATGTTTCGCCACACGTCGGTGGTGCTCGGGACCCGTTTGGCGGGTCCGCCACGAATCGGGACCAAGGCCAATCGGCCAACCACGCCGGGGAGCGGTCGGTCGCTTGGTACGCTGGCCACGGCAGTGATGGTCTCGTTGCGTGGATGAACAGCGATGGCGGCCATTTGGGAAGCCGCCGGTCCAAGCACTTCGTTGGGTCTCGGGCGACCGTCCATCATGGCGCCGCGATGGTTCGAGGCCGGTGCGTCTGCCAGACGCTCGGTGAGACCGCTGGGCAGTTCCACAACGCCCTGGTTCCTTGCGGCCAACCATTCAGCGTGCGTGAGGGCACGCAGTTCCCACGCACCGTTGAGGTCTGCCGTGGCGTCGGAAAACGCCTTTCCTCTCATGACCGTCTCGGCCAGTTCCATCAGATCGTACGACGTCAGCGTTTCCATGGGTGCCGTGTCGTTCTCATCACTCGGTTGGCCCATGGCGGCGGTCACGTCCGACGTTGAAAGGGGCGTTTTGAGGGTGTAGAAGGCTGGCGTTCTCGCTTCGTAGCACGGGCGCTGACTCGCATAGACCCACCCGCCCTTGGTCGTGCCAATCTCGGTGGTCGCGGCCTCAACCGGATGGAAGACGAGGCCGCCAAGGGTGATGCTCACGTCCATCCCTCAATTCAGTGTGGCTTCCATCCGGCGGTACCATGCCATGCCGTTGACGTGGTCGGTCAACTGCTCAAACTGCGGGTAGGGCGAAATCGATCGCATGTAGCCGAAGGCAGCAAAATCAACGAGGTCAGGGGAGGCGCCGCCAAAGAACGGTTCATCGCCGTGTTCGTCGGTGAACTCGGTGAGCAGATCGTGCCAGAGTTGCTTGGGTTTTCGTCCGTCTCGCTTCACGCGCTTTCGGGCGATGATGCCCCACATGATGGGGAAACCGGCCCAGGCGTAAAGGCGCTTGGAAATGAAGCCAAACTTCTCAATTTTCGAAATACGCGTGGTGGTTTTGAGCGCCGAGCCAAGACTCCCGTAGAGGATGGGAACCGTGGCTTTTGACAGATGCGTGTCAACCCAGGTCATCCATTCGTCTTGCCGCGCAGGGTCGCCTTGGGCGGCCATCTTTCCTTCGTTGTAGGTCTGGTCAATGTGGCGCAGGATGGGGGTTGAATCAACGTGGTGTTGGCCCTCTGCGTCGGTGAACACGGGCACCTTTCCCCAATCGCCAGCGAACGCCACGTCTTTCTTGATCCTCATGCCGTTGACGCCAGCGTAGTTCACGTCAACGTCGAGGTGTTCCAGCAGGCCGCGCACCTTCCAGCAGAACGGACAGGAGTAGAGAAGGTGCAACGTGGGGGTTTGACCCATGGACGAGCGTGAAGGACCGCCCCTCTTCAAGCCTCGTCCTCGCCTTCCATGCCCGGTTTCCAACCTGCTTTCCAGAAGTCAAGGTCGTCCAACCAGCCCAACCATTCCTTGTCCGTGCAACTCAACAGGCGGAAGGCGCGACCCTCAAGCCCCTCCCTCAGCGAGGGGGCCATATCACCTCGGTCCATGGCTTCCTTCCACTCCACTTGCATGTGGCGGATTTGCCGACGGGCTTCCTCGGGCTGGTCGAAATTCATCTCGCACGCATCCCGCAATTCAGCCAGCCATGTCCGCGTGTCCTTGAGGATCGGGTCGTTGGTGTCGGAACGAGCCCGGGCTTTCTTTCGAAACGGCCACCATCCCATGCGACGGGTCGGGTGGGTTGGTTCATGGTCTTGTTCCTCCGCCAACGATTTCAACGGGCAACTTCTCGCCACACCTGCATGGGCCGATTGACCGTTCACACCCACGGTGCGCCGAAAAACAAGGCCATGATGCGCTTGGTTGAGACGTACGGCGAGCGCATCGAAGGGAGGGGGGTCACGGTTGAGCATCACGCCGACAAACTCAGCGCCGATGCCTACGTCGACCGCCTGCTCTCAAAAAAGGGGACGCTGGTGCTGTTGGACGAAGGCGGTGTTCAGGAGGATTCGTTGACGTTCGCCCGTCGATTCGACGCTTGGCAACTCTCGTCGCAAAGCGTTCACCTCGCCATCGGTCCCGCTGAGGGATGGCCGGTGCACCCAGGGTTGGACGCCGTATTGCGTCTTTCACTGTCGAGCATGACCTTCCCGCACGAACTGGCTGCTGTTATGCTCGTTGAGCAACTCTACCGCGCGACCGAACTCCAGCGCGGCTCGGGGTATCACAAAGCATGAAAGCAGGGCGACTCGGAGGCGAAATCGATGACCACCATGTTCCTCGACGAATCCACGGGCAAAGTGCTCGTATTGGTCGTGCTGGCAGCGGTTTCACTCACCCTCATCGCCGGAAGCCGCCACCAGCCCTTCCCAGAAATCTCGGGACGGTTCGGGTGGGTCATGCTCTCGCTGACGGGCCTGTTGGCCTTGGGAGAAACGGCGCCACGCCCCATGTCGCTGACGCTGCTTCTCGTGGTGGTGTTGGGCTCAGGAAGCTACGGCGTGTTGGTCGGGGTGCATCACATGGTACGAACCCGGCGCGACGTCTTCATTGCGCCCATGTCCGGCTTCGTGTTTTGCACCGGAGCGGGCGGCCTCATGGTGATGACGTGGCCCGACCTCAACACTCTGGAACAGTGGTCCGGTTTTTTGCTCTTGGTGGCGTTGGCGGGCGGGCAAACGTGGATGGTGTTTCGCGGCTTGCTCATCGGTCGCCTCCCTCTGGCGTGGAGTCAGGCCGGCATGGTTGCTCTTCAGCGAAGGCAACTCCACGGGCCGCACGGGGCCATTTCGTGCTTTGAGCGCGGTTGGGACGCCGATGAAGAGCACCTGAACCCCATGGCGTACGTCGCTTTGCATCGCATTCACCTTTTCCTCGAGGACGAGCGTGCCGCCAAGCGATGGCTGGAGGCGTTTGAGGACGCCGGGGGGGTTGAATCGGTGGCCCCCGAGTGGATTTCTGCGATTCACGACGGGTTGGTTGCCATGGGGGCTGAACCCGCTCTCTTTCCTGAAAAAGACGCCACGGAAGAAGCATGAGCCTGATGTTTTGCGGCGAGATATGAAACAAAACAAACGAGCACTTATATCCTTCAAGGTCGATTTTAGACCATGAAACAACTCGAAAGAGCGCCGGATGACTGGCCACTTGGCAACATCCTCTGGTTCGCCGTTTTGATTTGGTTTTCCTCAAGCCTGCTCTCGCAGAGCGCCTACATGGCGATTCACGGGCTCCCCTACGACGCCGTCTCGATGTTGAAATCGCTCGGACCGGTGTACTACCTGGTGGTGGTGCTGGAGATCACCCTCTGGCTTGGCTTGCTGTCCATGGGCTGGACCAAGCTGGTGCGCGCCCGTCGGGCGGCCGACAGCAACACCCCGGCTGTTGCGAGCGCTTGAAGGCTCGGATGTCCGATTTTGGCCCAAAAACAGGGATTGCTCATCTTGGCCTTCCGATGACTACAAGAAGCGTCAAGTCAAGGAGTAGCCGTGTCTACACCTGAGGACGAACCGTTCTATTCCGGGCTACCCATGCCGCTGGAGGACCTTTCCCCCGAAGCTGCCCTCCCCTATCCGCTGCCTGAAGGTGCCCGTGTGGTGACCATCGAAGAGGCTCGAGCATCGCTGCCGGAGGCCCAGAATGTCCTGATGGTGCTGCAGGCTATGAGCGACGAGGCTCACGACTTGACCAATGAACTGGAACTGCTCCTCGACCGCTATACCATGACCCATCCACACGTCCTCGAGGTGGCTGAACACCTTGGAAGCCTCGTCACGCAGTGGCAGGGGAACGTTGCTCGGTTGGAGGGCATCGGGGCTCGTATCGTGTCCATGGACCCCGGGCGACTGGAATGGTACGGCGTGGTGGACCATCGCATGGCGTTGTTTTCATGGGCCGTTGGTGAGGCTGACATCGAGTGGTATTACCGCATGGAGGAAGGTTTCCCCTCCCGCAAACCCCTCATAGAAGCATGACGTGGCGTGGGTGAGGCGCACCCATGGTCAACATCAATCGCGTGTACACCGGCGGCGGCGACGGCGGCGAATCGTCGCTTGTTGACGGATCACGGCGGAAGAAATCGGACGTTCGCTTTGACGTGGTTGGTGTTTGCGACGAAGTCAACAGTTGGCTGGGCATGGTGCTTGCAGAACTCCATCGGCTTCCCGACCACGAGGACGGCGGCGAGCGAACGAACGTCCAACGCGTTCAAACCGTGCTCAACGAAGCCCTCGTCCGGGTCCAGAACGAACTCTTCGACTTGGGTGCCGAGCTTGCTTGCCCTCCAGCCACCCTTCCGGAGTACATGGTGCTCCTCTCGCAGGAACAAACCGACGTGCTGATGGCAGAGATGGATGCATGGTTGGCCTCGCTTCCGCCGCTGACCAGTTTCATCCTTCCCGCTGGGTCGCCGCCCGTGGCGAACATGCAGGTCACCCGGACCGTCGTTCGCCGGTTGGAGCGCGCCATCGTTCGACTCGTTGACCACGAGGGTGAGGGCGCGGTTCGACCGCTCGTTCTGGTCTATGTCAATCGCCTGTCGGACTGGTTTTTTGTCATGGGACGCTGGGTCAGCATGATGCTCAACGAACCGGAAGCGTTGTGGGTGCCGCTGGGCAAGCGACCCGCCGAAAAGGGCATTGCGCACCGTGTTGACCAGATGCGGGCCAACGACGAGGACATCGATGCGTTGTGATCATTGCGTGCCGTAAAGCTCCACGAACCGTTGGGCCAGCCGAACCACGCTCCGAGTTTCATCATGGGTGATGGTTTCCAGGGCTTGTTCCCAATCCAACCAGAGGTAGCCTCGGTGTTCATGCGAGAGTTGTACCTCCATCTCATCGGTTTCAGCGATGTACCAGTAGACTTCCTTGGATTGACGTTTTCCTTTGTGTCGGAAGGAGTATTCGGTGCGCTCCTCAAAACCTTCCAAAATCACCACGTCATGAATGCCGGTTTCCTCAGCAAGTTCACGTCGCATCGTGGCCTGTCGGTTCGGGTCGTCCGGCTCAACGTGCCCTTTTGGAAGGTCCCAGTGCCCTTGCGGGTATTGCAGCAGCAGCACCGTGCCGTAATTGACCAGCACCACCCCGCACGAGGTTTCCATGGAAAGGTCCTCGTCGCTTCTCATTCATGGTCATAACGGGTG
>PBOE01000051.1 GCA_002725275.1 Methanobacteriota archaeon | reverse complement strand
CGACATTGGAGAGTTCAGAACCACGCATCAAGGTGCACTTCATGCCGGGCGCGTCTTCGTTGCCCCAGACTTCGATGGTGCTGTTGCCCAGCGTACCGTCCAGGCCTTCGGCTTGCAGTTCAGCAGCGGGACGGGGTTTGGTGGCACCGAGCAGGTAAACCGGGTCGCCAAGTCGCAGACCGTAGATGGTCCAGCGGTGACCCACCACTTTGGTACCTCTCATCAAACTCGCAGCGGCTTGAGCCATCAGTTGCTTGCCCAACGATTCGGCAAATGCACCCTCCCACCGCTTGAGCATTTGGCCGTATTCGGTGCGCTTGAAACTCGTCAGGTTGACCTTGATGCCACCGGTTCCGTCGTGAAGCATAAACGGCACACCACCACGGTCGGAGCGAATGGTGACCCAACTTCGCTCGGTCTTCGTGTTCCCTTCACTGTCGGTGACCTCACGCTCTTGCTCCTGTTCGTACGTCCAGTAAAAGCCGACCATGTGGTGCATGACCATACGCTCGTTGCCGTCCACGTAAACCGTCATTCCACCTTCTCGACCTGGCCGAACCTGGCCGACGAGTTCGGGATGGCCCACCGGTGCCGAGCGCACCAAGGAGGTGGGCGTGTCGAGCATTTGCCGTAGGGCCTTGGCTCGGAAGTAATTGACAAGCAGGAGAATGAAGCCCAACCCTGCGATGACGAGCGCAGGCGTGGCGCCCAATTCCGCTTCTTCATCACCGATCAGCACAGCACCCACAACGAGCGTGAGGATGGCGGCCGTTCCAGCGAAGATGAGATGCGACGTCATCGTCGCGGGTTGAGGCGTGCCAACCTTGGCCGGATGCTCAGGGAGCGGCGCACCGTCGCCTTGGGGCCCGTACGGATTGGCTGTGTCCCATGTTTGCGGGCCGGGGGCAGGGAGGATCCAGTCGTTCGGGTCGTTGGTGGGCACCAGCGTGGTCTGCTGGAGGAACCAACTGTCGACGCTGAAACCACCCTGCTCCTTCTTCGCTTGAAGGTCCTCGGCAGACATCGCTTCCTTGCGCATTCTGTGAAGCCCGGCTGACATGCTTCCTGGAGAAGCCATCGCCAAGACGACCAGGCCGATGACGGACACGGCCAAACCGACCGGGTCACTCATGGCTGCAACCACGCCGAAGCCGGTGATGACGAGGCCCAACACCCAGAGGAACCATCCTCCGAAGGTGTAGGGCAGGGTCAGTTTGAAGCCGCCGCCGATGAAGTCGATGTTCTGTTGAGCCATGGTCTTCCGACTGACCAACCCGTCATAACCTTGTTTGAGGGGGATGGAGGGTTGACGCCGCCTTTGCAGTCCGTGGAGGAATCACGGCACTCCTGACAACGTCAACCAACTCCACCCGGGGGTTGGGAGGGGCGTCCAAGGTGGACGCTGGTGTACAATCGTGCTCGTCAACGAGGGGCTAACTCAACCAAGTCGCGCTTTCATCTCGGTCAACACGGCATCGGGCAAGGGCACGTAGCCGACATCGGCGACGTGGTCCATGCCAGCGTCAGAATACCCGTAGTCGAAGAAGCCTCGAACCAGATCCCAGTCGTTGTTGTTGACGTTCATGTAGATCGAACGAGAGAGTGGAGCATAACTGCCGTCTGCCACGGTGCTGGTCTCTGGAGCAACGGCGTTGCCAGCGTCCTGGACGCCGTGGGTGTCGTTGTTGGCGATGGCCACGACCGAGAGCTCGTTGGCGTTCTCCTCGTAGTAGGCGTAGCCAAAGTAGCCAATGGCGTGCTCGTCGCTGGTGAGGCCGTTGACAATTTGATTATCGTCAGCGGAGTTTTGGTAGCCGCGAGCGGAATCGAAACCTTCTGCCACGGGGTCAGCGTCAGCAAAGCACTTCTTGCAGAACACCTGTTCGCCAAAGTACTCGTAAGTTCCCGAATCTGAATCGGCGCCCCAGAGTTTGATTTCCTGGTCGGGGCAGGCCGAGGAGTCGTGCAGGTCGCCCCACTCTCGCACGCCATCACCGTCGTTGTTGGGTGTGGTCGAGTTCATGTCGAGACCACCCTCCTCGTGATTGGCGAGNTCNTCTTCGCTCCAATCGCTNAANATCCAGCGGAGTTGGGCCATGGAGAGGCCACCCATNTCNGTGACACACTGGTCNGCNGCGCCNCCTTTCTTCATGACAACGGACAGCCCGTCATAGGCCACGACGAGTTGCGTGACGGTGACATCGGNGTTGNCGCAGGANTAGGTGTAGCCATCGGCACCAACCGTGGCCTCNGAATCCTTCCAGCCNCGGCTCATGTCACCGATGTTNACGCTGTCAGCGTCGGTGCTGCACACCTTCGAGGCNCCGGCACCTGAGCCGCCGCCTGCAACGGTNACNGTGTAGTCATCGTTGGCGGTGCTGTAGGCTTGNCCCCAGGCGCTGGCCACGGGGAACACCGTACTGCTTCCAGCGATGTTGATGGTTTTCTGTTCGACGTCTTCCGTTTCTCCATCGCCAAGACAACCAGCCAGCCCGGTGGTCATGAGGATGAGGATGATGGTCAGGGTTTTTGCATGCTTTCCAAGGTTCATTGTATTCGCTCCTTGTTCTCCGGAATCANCGGTGCCACATGGGGTTCATCAATACAGACTATTGGCGNCACAATAGAAATATATATCNNNCAATAGAATANATAGNNCTTCTATCTATCACCGTTACATATGGATGNANNCANAGGAGGGCGGACCGCGNTGANNGAAGGCGANTTTCGAAAACTNCAGCTCACGGGCGGGTCAACGATGATCGTCTCNTTGCCAAAGACCTGGGTNAANGGNAANCGTCTCGACAAAGGCGACGTGGTCAGNATTGAGGAGTTGGCTTCCGGCGACCTCCGAATTTCGCCCATGCAGGGCAANGANGCNAANACATGCGTGAGCATNGATTGCTGCTCCNTNACGGTNGGNCTCGTNGATTTNCTCATNGGCGCNTACCTNTCNGGNACNAACACCATNGAGGTCAAGTGCGACCANAANATTCCNCGNNCGGTNCGNAACAANATTCGNGATTTNCTNCGAGACACGCGGGGCATGGAGATTGAGGANGANACGGAGAANNNNATNCGCATNGTNTCCATTCTCAACCCNTCNGAATTGCGCCTNCAAGTCTCNATCAANCGNATGTACATCCTCATCTCAAGCCTCGTGAACGATGCGTTCGAAGTGCTNAACGGCGANGACATCGACCTTCTCTCTGACATNCAAGNCCGTGANCGNCAAATCGACGCCCGCCGNTTNTTGGTNGAACGNCAAGTNGCCTCAGCGCTNAAGAANCCCTCNGTNGAAAAGAAACTCAAGGTGGACCGCTACACGGCCATGGAGCACGCNAACATCGCTCGNGTNCTGGANCGNATGGGCGACCACGCCGCCCGNCTGGCNGNCCTCGTTCGNGANAATTCNCACCTCNTNCANAGCAAAACCACGGAACTNCCGTTGCTGGCCATCCCGNCGTGGGCGCAAGCCCTCAAGACCCTGGTNCACAACATGTACACGAAGGACGTCAACATCATTCANGAAGCGAAAACATCGCTGGTTGCCCTCATGGCGGAGATTGAAACATCGGAAAGTGTCTTGTGGACCGGCCGAAAATCAGCCGAACGTTTGTTTTGTGAATTTCAAATATCCGAATCCATTCGAAGGCTCTGTGCGTACGGCATTAATTTCGCCGAAGCCCTGCTCAACATGCTGATGCATGAGCGCTTGGAATCCGTTTGAGGTGAGATGTCATGGACCCGATGGACCGCCTTGAGAAAAAGTACGGGCCAAAGAAAACGTCGTTGTTCAACGCNAGAAACATTCTCTTTTTCACCAGTCTGTCGGTGATTCTCATCACCCTCGGCATCATCCAAACCTTGCTGTTTGAAGCGATGTCGTTCTTTTCTCAGGTAGCCGACGCACGCGGCTGGTTCACGTTCGAGGTGGACGCCGCCGGGCTTTCTTCGCTGGGCGGGGTTTCCCTCGTTCTTCTCCTTCTGGCGCTTGCGGGGGAATACATCCTCCAGTTCAAGCCGGATCGACTGAAGCGTGCGAGCAAGAACCTGATGCTGCCACCGAAATCCATCAACACCCTTGCGCTTCTATCCCCGGTGTTTGTCTGGCTCGTATCAGGCTCTTTTCTGCTGGGGCTCACCCTTGCGGGCTTGGTTTTCGTTTGGCGACGAGCAGGAAAGGCCTACCTCTTGCTTTCTGGAAAATCCGAAACGACACCCGACCGTTCTGTCNTGTACTTNCTCGGGTTTTCTTCCTTNGCNGTTCTGTTTTTCTCCATCACCAACAATTACGGTGGCGCCTTNGGCGANTTCTTTTTCCAAACCCAATGGACGCCAACGGGTGCTTGTGCCGACCGACGNGCGCTGTGCGAGAACATGTCGTTTGGTGTCAACAGCCTTCTTCTCACCACGCTTCAGGTGGCCTTCGGCGCCCTGTTCATCGCCGTCCCGCTCGGCGTGGGGTGCGCCATTTACCTCAGCGAGTACGCTTCGCCTCGTTTGGTGGCCGTGGTCAAACCAACCCTCGAGCTGTTGGCCGGTGTTCCTTCCGTCGTGTACGGCTTTTTCGCCTTCATTTACATCGGTCCGCTGGTGGTGGAAGTCGGCGATTACGCCTTTGCGCAGGGATGGATTGACGCCCCGCCCAATGTTCTGAACCCCATCAACGGGGCCATCGTGGTGGGGGTCATGATTCTCCCGCTGGTGGCTTCCATGTCCGAAGATGCGCTGCGAGCCGTTCCTAACGAATTGCGAGAAGGCTCCTTGGCGCTTGGCGCAACAAAGATCGAGACCACGTTCAACGTGATGATTCAAGCCTCGCTCTCAGGCATCATCGCCAGCATCATCCTCGCGCTTTCCCGTGCTGTGGGTGAGACCATGGCCGTGACCTTGGCCGTCGGAACCGTGGCCGTCTACACGTCCAACATGTTCCTGCCCGCTCAGACGATGACGGCTTACATTGCGCAGCGCGTTGGTGGCGATCTGCCCTTCGGTGAAATTGGCTACCTGACCATCTTCGCCGTNGGTCTCTACCTGTTCGTCATCACGTTGTGTCTGAATTTACTCGGCAACAAGGTGTTGTCCGCTTACCGGGAGGCCTACTGATGAAGGACATTGACCGGTTGAAGAAGCGAAACCGTGCACGGCGGGACCTCATGGAGCGCGCAGGCTCCACCGGACTTGCACTCTCCGGCCTCATCGGGCTGCTGTTCTTGACCGTGCTTGTCTGGCAAATCGCCAAGCCGACCTTCATCGATGGCGAATCGGGACAGATCGAGCCGGCTTCCGAATTCATTCCTGAATCCGATTACATCCTCAAGTGGGACCACCCCACCGTGGACGACAACGGGGACCTCATCGGTGATGCCGTCGTGCTGGAACTTTCATGGAACGACGGGAGCCCTCAAACACACGAAATCACCATCACCGTTACGGGCGAACGCGGCCTCAAAGAAGACATCACGNTGAACTCGACCGGTGTATCAACCAATGCAGTGGAAGTCGGGAAGAAGACCAAATTCTACCTTCTTTCGAGCTTGGACGTTCCCGTCACCGTTGAGCAATTGTCCGGTCCTGTTCCGGCCGCCGACCCCACCGGTGCGCCTGCCGTGGGAGCCTTCGTCGTCTCCGGGGAGGTTGACCTTCTCGTGGCCGACGGTTCGCTGGTGTCCACGCCCCTCGAGATAGCGGCTTGGGTGGCTCTTTTTGGCGCCATTCTGCTCATCGCTGTGCCGATGCCGAAGATGCTGGAACGTGTTGAGCGACTCGGTGGAAAAGAGCGGGCGGTGAAGTACGCCTCCTACATCCTCGCAGCGGCCACGTTGGTGTTGGGCGCGTTCACGCTTGATGCTTGGCTCGGTGGACTGTGCTGGTTCATGGTGGGCATCATCCTGGTTCGTCTTCTTGAGGGATTGACCCGCCTTCGAAAGCAAGGACGAGACCCGACGCAGTTTGACCGATTGAAGCACTCCATCACCAATCGCGAGGGGTTGCTCATGTGGGCGAGAATGCTCTTCGTGTTCTCGATGCTGTTTATCCCGTTGGCCATCAACATCCCCTTCTTGACCGAACGCTACCAGGACATCTTCATCCCCTATGCTTCGGGCATTCGTTCTGCGTTCTTTGGGACCATCTGGGTCATGACCATCGCCATGTTGGTGTCCATGCCCGTTTCGATCGGTGCGGCCATTTACCTCGAAGAGTACGCCAAACCCACCCGTACGACCAAATTGATTCAGGCCCTGGTGACCAACCTTGCCGGTGTTCCGTCCATTGTCTTCGGTATGTTCGGTTTGGCCATCTTCGTGAAGCAAGGCGGCATTGGTTTGGGACTCGGCCCGTCCATTCTGGCCGCCGGACTCACCATGGGCGTGATGGCGATGCCGATCATCGTCTTGGCCAGTCAGGAGGCCTTACGAAGCGTCCCGCGATCGCTGCGAGAGTCCGCGTACGGTGTGGGTTGCACGCAGTGGCAAGTCACCCGGGACCACGTTCTTCCTTCGGCCATGCCCGGCATCATGACCGGGAGCATTCTCGCCATGAGTCGTATCATGGGCGAGGCGGCCCCACTTGTCGTGGTCGGCGCCGCCGCTCTCGTGTTGTTTGACCCCGAGCCACTGGCTGGCCTCACCGGGGGCAACGTCAACTTCACCGTGATTCCAATCCAGATTTACTTCTGGACGTCAGAACCTGAGCATGCGTGGCACTCCATGGCCGCTGCGGCCAGCATCACTCTGATCGTGTTGCTGGCAGCCATGAACAGCGTGGCGATTATTCTTCGAGAGCATTTCCGTAGGAGGTTGAACCCATGAGTGAAGAGATAGGCGGCGAGTTGGTCCCGGATTCCACCCGAGACCTCGACATTGACGGTGAATTGGATTTGATGATTGAGGACTTGGACCTCTGGTACGGTTCAAACCAGGCGCTCTACGGCGTCTCGCTTCCGATTGCCAAGAACAGCGTCACGGCCCTCATCGGCCCGTCCGGTTGCGGGAAAAGCACCCTGCTGCGCACCATCAACCGCATGAACGACCTCATTCCCATTTGCCGATACGAGGGGAAGATCACCAAAGGGGAGCTCGTCATCACTGACAAAGGCGCCGATCTCGTCGAGCTGCGAAAGAGCATCGGCATGGTGTTTCAGCGCCCCAATCCGTTCCCGAAATCCATCTACGAAAATGTGGCCTACGGGGTTCGCCTCCACCACCAGCCCACGCGTGAGGAATTGGATGCGATTGTCGAAAAGAGCCTCAAACGCGCAGCAATTTGGAAGGAAGTCGCTGAACGCCTCCATGACCTCGGGACGTCTCTTTCGGGCGGTCAGCAGCAACGCCTGTGCATCGCTCGAACGATTGCCATTGAGCCCGACGTCATCCTGATGGACGAGCCGTGCAGCGCGTTGGACCCCATCGCCACCGCAGCTATCGAAGAACTCATTCT
>PBOE01000050.1 GCA_002725275.1 Methanobacteriota archaeon | reverse complement strand
GCGGCCATGATGGCTTCCTTTTCGTTCCGCGTCTCAACTTCGAGGAACGCGCCCACTTCGGCGGGGTCCACGTGTTGAAGGAAGGTGACCAGACGCTCGGCGTGCGTGTCCATCTCTTCGTGCATGCACGCCAGATCGTTTTCTTTGATCATCATGGCGTCGTCTTTGGACAAGCGGTGCGTGAGACCGCCACCCATGTGAACGGCCCACTTGTCAAGCAGGCCCCAAACGGTTTTGCGAGTGCAGGCGATTTGTTTGGGGGCGATGGCCGACCATCGCTTGGCCTCGGTGGCGATGCCGGAGAGTTGGCCCAACGCGTTCAGTGCAAGACGCTCAACGGCGAGCACGTCGTCGCGTGCCCCGCTCAACACGGCGATCTCATCACCGGAGGAGACGCGTTTCCCGTCGCCGGCAAACCACGACACGCGGACGGAGGGGGCCCAAATTTGGAGGATGTAGTCCACCACGGCGCAACCCACGACCAACCCGTCCTGCCGTGCGTAAACGGTGGCTTCAATGGACGGGCCTGAGCCGGAGAGTGGCATGTCAATGCCGTCGTCTCCCACGATGGCGCTGACCCAACGGTCAATGCTCGCCATGAGTTTTCGACTGGCTCCGTCTTCCATGGTCCACAGTTCATGCCCACGGTCGTGAGGCAGGAGCGGTGCATCGGCCATGATGTTTGGAGCATGGATGACCACTTCAAGCCACCCCTTCCAACGACCTTTTCATCCGCAACCCATGGCAGCGTCATGGCACGAGTGACGGTGGTTGGTGCGGGTATCGCCGGCCTGACCGCTGCCCTTTACGCCGTCACGGCCGGCCACCACGTGGTGGTGTTGGACCGCACCGACCGATTGGGCGGGCGGGCGACGTCGCAGACCGTTGACGGTGCGCCCTTTGGCTACGGCCTCCATTTGCTCNTCCAGCGCGGTCCACTGATGAGGGTGGTCAAGAAGATCAGCCGCATGCCCGTGGTGCTCGCCAGTCCACGAATGGACCGCCTTCACGTGGTCGGCGTAGGACNGCTTCGGCCACGAAACAACGTCCGNTTGGCGGCCGAGTTGCGCCGANCGCTCAAACGNGCNGACCCCAACGATGCTGCGGCGGCCGGGGCTGCGTTGTTGGCCGATTCCGGTGTTCCTCGGTTTGACGGTCGCTACGCTGCCCTGCAAAAGGGGCGATTGACCTTTGTTGGCGAGGGCTGGGCCGGGNTNGTGGGGCGGATGGCGGCCGCCTTGGACGAAGTCGGCGTCCTCATCGAGCCCAACTGCCACGTGAAGNCGATTCAAGCCGGNAAGGTCTCGCTGGAAGANGGACGAACNTTCCAGAGCGACATCATCGTCCTCGCCTGCGGCTTCACCCAAGCCAAGCGGCTCTTGCAGGGCCTTGACATCGATGCACTTGACGGGGTGAACCCCGTCCGGGCCAGCACGGTCGATGNCACGCTCAGCGCTCGCCCTCTGGGCGATGCTCACGGNGTTNTTGACCCCGAAGCGGGCGGCTACGTGCTTGACGTGGCCAACGTTCAGCCNAAGTTGGGTCTCGACGGCGCCTTCCTTTCCGCTTTGATGGTCGAGCGAGCGGGCGAGTCCAAGGACGAGCGCCTCGAGCGCCTGGAACGGTTCCTCGCACGTCACGCGAAGGGATGGGACCGGCACGTNCTCCACGAGCGCCGTCAGCGAGATATCGTCGTTCAAACCACGGGCCAGAAACCCGCCTTCGATGCCCACGCTGACCGCGGNATTCTCCTGGCAGGCGAGTGGGTGNTGTCCGAACACGCCCTCGCCGACGCCGCTGCGGCGACCGGAAAGTTGTGCGGACANAACATCCGTTGAAGCCTTATTCACCGTCGTTTTCANCNCTCACCCATGCGCTTCGTCTCTTGGAACGTGAACGGCCTTCGTGCAGCCATTCGAAAGGGCATTGACGCCTATTTTGAAGAGCTCGAAGCCGACGTGATGATGTTGCAGGAAACGCGCACCCTCGAGGACCAACTCCCCAAGGACTGGTCTTGGCCAGAGGGGTGGCACGNCACGCTTCACCCCGCCGAGAAAAAGGGCTATTCCGGCGTGGCCACGGGCACGACTGAGCCGCACACGGTGATACAAACCGGAAAGGGTGGAGCACTCGACCCCGACGACCTCGAGGGGCGCGTTCTCGTCACCGAAGTCGGTGGTGTGGTCTGCATCAACACCTACCTGCCCAGCGGGTCGAACAAAGACGAACGGCAACANTTCAAGGAGGCGTGGATGGAGGAATGGCGAACGTTCATCCGACCCTACCTTGAGGACAATCGCCCGGTTATCGTCTGCGGTGATTTGAACATCGCCCACACCGAGGACGACATCTGGAACCCCAAGGGCAACGCCAAGAATTCGGGTTTTCTTCCCCACGAACGTGCGTGGTTCACCGACCTTCTGGAGGACGGATGGATGGACGCCTTCCGAGCAACCGTCGGCCCGGGCGAGAAGGTGTATTCCTGGTGGTCCAACCGAGGGCAAGCACGGGCGAAAGACCGGGGTTGGCGCATTGACTATTTCCTGCTGAATTCGGTCGCAGCAAAAGCCCTGGTCGACTGCACCATCGTGCGTCAGGGCGGAATTGACGTCTCCGACCACGCACCCGTGGTGTTGGATNTGAANCTCTAACCGTCAAGTCGGCCAAATCGGTGCCGTATTTTCGAAACCATCCAGTAGGCAGCGTCCCTCACCGGCAGCGGCACAAGCCAAGCGAAGGGGTACCACATGGCGTAGTACCAGCGCATGCAGAGCAGCAAGCGAATGGCACCGGCAGAGCGGGCGTACGGTGTTCCGTCGCGGACCACATACACCGTGTCCATCGCCTGAAGTTTCGGGGAAAACGTCGAGATGAGGGCTTGGCCTTCGTCCGAATCGATCCCGTGAATGTCGAGGTCAACCGAGGGTTTGGCCCTTCGCTGCAGAAAGCGAGCCAGTCCGTTACACATGACGCAGTGCGCGTCGATCAGCACCGTGGTCTTGACCATAGCGTCACCCGTTGTGCTCTTCTTCGAGGGCACTGAAGGCCACCAGAAGTTCGTCGACACGGTCTCGAAGCGTCTGCAAGTCGTTGTCGCTCACCGAGACCGAGAGCGATACCCCGTCTTCGGCAGGGCTTAGCGTTGGCTCGTAGCCTTGCAACTTGGCCGCCTCCGCCATGGCGCTTCCCAAGACCTCGTCGCCCGACCATCGCACCTCCATCACGTGCTCTTCGGTCATGAAGAGGCCTTGGGGTGGGCTGATATGAGACTAACCGTCCGGTCAATGCATGCCTCAGCCCGCCGATGACCCGTTCGTCGTGGCGGGCAGCGGTGGTGTGGTCTTGGGTGAGGCTCGCACGAACCACGAAGGGCGGAAAGCGCTCTTGCTCGTTCGAGGCACCGAGGACACGACCGAACTGCGTGCGCTGGCTGAAACCATGGGCATCACCATCGTCGAAACCGTGCTTCAATCCGGCCACGCTGACCCTCGGACCTACTTTGGAAANGGNCGTCTCGAAGACATCGCTGATGAGCNAAGCAGCACGCTGCCGGGCCATCCTTGGGAGGGCGTGGATTTGGCGATCATCCACACCAACGCCACCCCTCGTCAACTCGTGGGGGTGAGCCAGGCGCTCGGCGTTGAAATTTGGGACCGTGTCCGACTCCTCTTGGCGCTGTTCACGGCTCACGCCTCCTCCGTGGAAGCCAGAACGCAGGTCCGCATTGCCCANCTTCAATCCGACCGAACCGTGCTGAGGGAACTGGCGCAGCAACAGACGACCGGTGAGCGCGCGGGGTACGGTGGCGGTGGTGTNACGGCGTTGCAGAACGTNATNTCCAATCTCAATCGNGAATTGACCAACCTTCGTCGGCGACAAAAAAAGCACACCAATGCCCAACGGGAGCACCGGCGACAGCGGGTGCGAAGCGGTGCCATGACCGTTGGGTTCGTCGGTTACACCAACGCCGGAAAGTCGTCGCTGTTCCAGCATTTGTCGGGAAAAACCGTCCTGGTGGAGGACCAACTGTTCTCCACGTTGGAGACCACGGTGGGCAGGATGGAGAAAAGTCCGCGAATTCTTCTTGCCGACACCATCGGTTTTATTGATAACATACCAAATGCTACNCTNGCNGCATTTAAAGCAACCATTGCTGAGGCAATAGATGCTGATTTAACGCTGATTTTGGTTGACACCTCCGACCCCCTTGATGAAGTGCGCCGAAAACTCGAGACCACCCGCCGAGAGGTGCTTGAGCGACAGGAACACGAGCCTGAGGCCCTTGAGGAAGGGCGANCGCCTCAGGTGGTGCTGACGAAAATTGATGCGACGACCGCCGAGCAGCAGCAGGCGNCCAGCGACCTCGTCGTCTCGCACGGGTTTCCAACCCCCGTCGCCGTTTCGTCGATGACGGGNGAGGGCGTGGANGAGCTTCAACGCTTCATTCGCGAACAGTTGTTCGGCGCGCCCGTCCAAGTCCACGTTCACCCGCCATCAGCGGCCTCACCTGACGCCACGGAACGCATCGTGTCCANCGTGTACGACCAAGGCATGGTGGAGGTGGACGAGCGNTCTGAACAGGGGTCGGCCGTGCTCAAAGTCTGGATCACCGCCGCCTGCCAGGCTCAACTCCAATCCCGTTGGGGCGCTCGCATTGACATCAAGTAGGGCGCGTGCCTCCGGAGAACCATGTCGGAAGAGGTCNGGGAGGAAGCGACCTACCTCGATGAGGTGGTGGAGGAGACACCGCTTCTGTTCGCCTCCTCCGAGACGGTGCTGACCATCGAAGACCCCAACCTTCACCCGATTGGAAAAGCCACGGCGATTTTTCTGCTGTTCACGTGCCTGCTCGGATTCCTTAACGGCCTGGATTACGCTTCACCCACCGACGGGTTGGTGCGACCGGACGAGTTCGTGTACCGGCTTGCGCTGACGGCACCCGACGACACCGCCACCTTCACCGGGAGCGTCGTGGACGAATCAGGCGTCCCGTTGGTCAACGCCACGGTCTACCTTTCGTGGCTCGATGACGGCAGCGGCATGTGGGTTTCTGAGGAGAACCTCACCGATGAAAACGGCCGCTTCGGGTTTGAGGAACTCGACCCCGGCTTGATTCGGGTGGACGTCATCGTTTACCGAGACGACCACCGAGACGTGTTCTCGAATCGCGTGTTGTTGTCGCCACCGGCGCTGATCGAACCCATCGGGTTCACCGACATTGACTTCCAGTTCCCCTCCGCCGAAACCTTCGCTCAACAGCCTTGTGAGGGCGACATGGACGAATGTGAAATCCGGACCGTCGACCGAACGCCTTCGCAAATGGACCACCCGCTCATGGACCCCAGCGCCGCCACGGGTTACGTCCTGGTCGGGTTTGCGTTCATGGGTCTCGCGCTGATTGCGGCCGGTTTCTCGGTGTGGGCCCTCAAAGCAGGTTCGGTGGTGCTGTTGCGCACCGCCTCGNTGGTGGCGTTCTTCACGATGGGNCACTACTATTCGGCGTGCGTCTTCGGGCTGNTGGCCTTCGTCTTGACCTTCGCCGTCCCTCGGCGTCAAATCCCGCTCACGTGAGCGACGTTGGTTCACGCATCAGGTGTGGCCGGCATCGATGAGTGGTGCACGTTGATGCGCGGGAAACCGGCCTCGTCGAGAACGTAGCCAAAGGTGTACTCCACCTTCACTTCTTCACCGTCTGGCGCCGTGAAGAAGTAGTTCCCCATGGCCAGGGCCATCGTACCGTGGAAGACGGTTTCTGAATTTTCGAAACGGACCTTTGTCCAACCCTTGATGGCGAATCCCTTGTCCTCCGGGCAGGCGTTGTTGGAGGCCACAAAGTACGAGAGCGCTTGTTCAAAGGTCGGACGGAACTGCTCAATCGCTGCCAAGGTTGGTTTGAACAGCACGTTGCTGATGCCGTAGGCGTACAGGGTTTCGACGTGGTTCCGTGCCACGGCGACGTAATCATCACCGTTTTGATGAGCGGTTGCGATGGCGACGATCCCGTCCCCCCATGCCTGTTGTGCTTGTTCGATGGCCTGGTGCGTCATCATCGTCCCATCATCCTCGAAAACCGTCGTTGACGGTAGCCTTTCTTCTTTGCTCGGTCGCAACGAACGCTCTCAAACGGGNTGGATGCTGACGCTGCGAAGCGACCCACTTATGGAGNCGGGGCGTCTCATCGTACCATGGACCTGAAGGACGCAACGTGGATGGTCCGGACCATGGACCAGCCCGTGTCCACGGTTCATCTCGACGAGGCGAACGGCGTGTTCGCGGGCGGCTGGGACGGNCGNNTGACNCNNTGGGACGANGNNGGNGANCACNTTTGGACGGCNCAAACCAACGANCGNATCAGCGCCGTGGCGCTCAGCGAAAAAGCGGTGGTGGTGGCCAGCGGGCTCCACATCGTCTGTCTTGACCGTGCCTCCGGCGAACCGATGTGGTCGGTGGCCCTCGAAGGCAGCGCCGACGAGGTCGTGTGGTGGCAGGGTGAATTGGTCGCTGTGTCGTCGGTCTACGACATTGAGCACAACGATTTCATCGAATCCGCCGTATGGCGTCTTTCTCCTGAAGGCGAGGTTCTGTGGGTCGAGCGCATGGACGAGCGCCCCTGGGCGTTGGTGCGGGTCGGTGAGCACCTGCTCGCAGGTCTCGGGCGCCCTCGTTGCGGTTACCTCGACGTGTCTTCAGCCCCGCCGTTCACGCACGTGGACTCGTCCACCCCGTTCCCCACCACCGCAGGTTCCAGCGGCCGAACACGCGGTCTCTTCGGTCAAACGGACGGCACGGTGACGGACCACGAGGGTGCTGTCCTGTCCACCGAATCCGGGGCTGTTGAACATCTGACCTGCATGGTGAAAGGGTACGTTGCGACGACCGATGACGGTCATGCCGTGGGGCGAACCGAAGACGGTGAAGCGTGCTGGGAAGCGAAAGGAGCGCCGGTTTCNGCTCAAANGGAAGCCATGGAGCTGGACGGCGCATCCCAGTTGTGGCTGGCCAGGAACGAAGGCACCGACAGCGTGGTCAACGTCTGGGCGAGCAATCACAGCGATCGCCGAGCAACCGGTCGGTTTTCGCGGGTTCGAGCCATGCACGGAACCCCCCAGCGCGCCGCCATCGGTTGCGAGGACGGCAGCGTCGTGGTGTGGGATCGCGACATGCTTCTCCGCCGCCTTGATTCGGAAAACACGCCCGCTCAAGCGGTGGACGACCGCACCTCGGCCCTTCAGGCAAAGTTGCGAGCCCTTCGCAAGTGAAGCCTCGACCCTTCGCAACGAACGCCGAAAACCGACCTTTCGCCCCTGTAAAAAACGGGCGCTTATTAGTACCATAGCGGGTTGGCCACCATGCAACACGCTCCCCTCGCCCAGTGGTTCGACCAAGCCGACATGAACGACACCTCCACGGTCGGTGGAAAGGGTGCGTCGCTGGGCGAGATGTTTCAGAAACTGACCACCATCGGCGTCAAGGTCCCCAACGGTTTCACGCTGACCACCGAGGCGTTTCAGCGGTTCATCACCGCTGACATCCCCGAAGCGACGTGGAAGAACGTCGGGGCGCCGNAGGAGGTGGACGACCTTCGCCGCGCTGCCATTGAAACGACGACCCTCAGGGACGCCCTTGAAGTGTGCTTGAGGGACGCAGACCCCACTGACCATCTCAACCTCAACAGCCGTGCTGCCCTAGCTCGTTCGCTGGTCAGGGAGACGCCGGTTCCTGAAAGCATCAAGTCGGCCATCGCCGCGGAGTACGGCAAACTTTGCGAAATGTACTCCCCCGGTGTTGACGTTGCCGTGCGGTCCTCCGCCACAACNGAGGATTCTGCCGATGCGTCGTTTGCAGGCCAGTACGAATCGTACCTCAACGTGAGCGGTGAGCAGGACATCATCGAAAAATGGCGCCGATGCGTCGCAAGCATGTTCACGGAGCGTGCGATCGGCTATCACCTCGAGCACAACATGCATCCACTCGACAGCGCCATCGCCGTTGTCGTGATGAAAATGGCACGGTCCGACAAGGGCAGTTCCGGCGTCATGTTCACCATCGACCCTGATTCGGGTCACGAAGGTGTGATTCACATCGGTTCCTCTTACGGACTCGGTGAACTGGTGGTTCAGGGCGTGGTTTCTCCCGACACCTTCACCGTTTGGAAGGAAGGGCTGCGCCAAGGAAAATTCCCCGTCGTTCATCGGACGTTGGGCTCCAAGGACCAAATGATGGTGTACCACGAGGAAGCCGCCAACGAAGTCCAATCGATCGCTGTTCCGTTCGAAGATCGGCGTCGCTGGTCCTTGAGCAAGGAGGAGTGCGTTGAACTGGCTCGAATGGCGTTGAACATCGAGGATTATTTTCAACGACCGATGGACATCGAATGGGCCAAGGACGGCATGACGGAGGAGTTGTACATCGTTCAGGCTCGACCTGAAACCATCCATTCCAAGGCCCACAGCAGCAAGATGACGATTTACAAAATCGATGAAATCATGGCTCAACAGCTCAAAGATGACGGGCGGGTTATGGCCACCGGTCAAGCCGTGGGAAAACGCATCGGTGGTGGAAAGGTCCGCCTGTACCGCACCTACGGCGAAGTGTTGGAAGGGAAGCGAGAACTGAGGAAAATGCTGGACAGCGGCATGTCGCGCGAGGAGATCTCACCCGAACTTTCGGTGTTTGACGAGGGCGACGTTCTCGTCACAGAGATGACCACGCCCGATTGGGAACCGCTGATGAAACAGGCTTCCCTCATCATCACCCGCAAAGGCGGACGGACCTCGCACGCTGCCATCATCGCTCGTGAATTCGGCATACCCGCCATCGTCGGATGCTCCGACGCCATGGACCTTCCCAACTTTGCCCACATCACGGGAAGCTGCGCCGAGGGGGACGTCGGCTACGTTTACTCCGGTGAGGTTCCGTTTGAAATCGAAGAGGTGTCCTTTGACGAATCGCTCGAACTAACGACGAAAATCAAACTCAACGTTGGGTTCCCGACCAAGTCGCTCGCCGATTCCCGCCTTCCCGTTGACGGTGTTGGCCTTGCGAGAATTGAATTCATCCTCTCGTCTGAACTCGGCATTCATCCGCTTGCGTTCGTTCACCACGCAGCCATGAAGACGTACGTTGAGACCGGCACGCTTCCCGAGGCGTTGAAGCCGTACCAGGAGGCGTTTGCTGCGGCCGACATCAGCGAAGTCCGAACGCTGGTTGAGTCGCTGGACAGTCGAGCTTGGGCGTACGAAAACAAAGCGGACTTGTTCATCGACAAACTTCGCGAAGGCGTAGGCCTCATTTGTGCGGCCTTCCACCCGCGGCCGGTTCTTGTTCGCCTCTCGGACTTCAAATCCAACGAATACCGAGAGTTGCTCGGCGGGTCGATCTTTGAGCCCGTTGAGGAGAACCCGATGATCGCCTGGCGGGGGGCGTCTCGCTACTTGGACGAGAAATTCCGCCCGGCCTTNGAGATGGAAATTGCTGCGATGAAGTCCGTGAAATACGACTTTGGTCTGAACAATCTGCAACTCATGATTCCGTTCTGCAGGACGCCTGAGGAAGGCGAGATGGTCAAGGATTTGCTCGACCAAAACGACATTGGCCCGGCCTCTGACACGGATTTGTTCGTGATGGTTGAACTGCCTTCAAACGTCATTGAGGCCGACCGATTCATGGACATGATGGACCTTGCCGGCGGGTCGATCGGTTCCAACGATCTCGTGCAGACGGTGTACGCCGTCTCAAGGGACGACCTCGAGGGNTATCAAAACCCGGTGGACGCTCGTTCGCCCGCCGTCAAGGCGATGATCCGAGACATCGTGTCGAAGTTCAACGCAAAGGGACTTGAAATTGGCATCTGCGGTCAGGCGCCCTCGGATTTTCCTGAGGAATACCCGCCGTTTTTGATCGATTGCGGCATCACCAGCATTTCGGTGACCCCCGACACGGCCCTCGCCGTAAAGCGGACCGTCGCTCAAGCAGAGCGGGACGCAGGCCTCTGAAGTCAAACGTGCCCGGTCATCTCTTCGGGACGGACCCANAGGTCGAACTCNTCGTTGGTNAGGTAGCCNAGCTCGAGGGCGGAAGCCCGCAGGGTCNTTCCCTTCTCGTGGGCGTTCTTGGCGATCTTGGCGGCTTTNTCGTAGCCGATGTGGTTGTTGAGGGCGGTGACCAGCATCAGCGAATTCTCGAGGTGCGACTGGATGTTGTCTTCCACGGCCACCAAACCCTCGACACAGCGGGTTCGGAAGGTGCGACAGGCGTCGGTGAGCAAGTCCACGGAGTGGAGGAAGTTGTGAATCATCAGCGGCTTGAACACGTTGAGTTCGAAGTTGCCCTGGCTGCCGCCCACGGTGATGGCGGTGTGATTCCCCATGACCTGACAGCACACCATNGTCATCGCCTCCGACTGGGTCGGGTTGACCTTGCCGGGCATGATGGAGGAGCCGGGTTCGTTGGCGGGCAGCGCCAGCTCGCCCAAGCCGCAACGAGGTCCTGAGCCGAGCCATCGAACGTCGTTGGCGATCTTCATCAGCGAGACCGCCAGCGTGTTGAGTGCCCCCGAGGCGGCCACGATGGCGTCGTGCGCAGCCAGTTGGGCAAATTTGTTGTCGGCCGAGCAAAAGGTCAGGCCGGTGATGTTGGCGATTTCATCGGCCACCATCTGGGCGAAGAGCGGGTGAGCGTTGAGGCCCGTGCCCACGGCGGTGCCGCCCAGCGCGAGTTCGAACAAGTCGTCCAGCGCAAAGTCAAGGCGACGAAGGTCGGCGTCGAGTTGGGCGACCCATCCCGAGGCTTCTTGCCCGAGGGTCAGGGGAACGGCGTCCATCAGGTGCGTGCGACCGATTTTCACGATAGCGCCCCACTCGACGGCTTTGGCATGGAGGGCGTCGCGCAGGGCGCGGACGCTCGGCAGGAGGCGATGCGTGAAGGCTTCAGCCGCAGCGATGTGCATGGCCGTGGGAAAGGTGTCGTTGGAGGATTGCGCTCGGTTGACGTGGTCGTTGGGGTGGACGGGAGTTTTGGANCCCAACTCACCACCTGCGAGTTCGATGGCGCGGTTGGCGATGACCTCGTTGGTGTTCATGTTGGACTGCGTCCCGCTACCGGTCTGCCACACGCGAAGGGGAAAGTGGTCGTTGAGGTGACCGTCGATGACGTCCTGCGCCGCTGCGATGACGAGGTCGCCCACCTCGGGGTCGAGTTGCTTGAGGGCCACGTTGGTCTTCGCGGCGGCCTGCTTGAGAATGCCAAATCCTCGAATCACGCCCAGCGGCATGGTATCGTGGCCGATGTCAAAATTGAGCAGCGAACGAGCGGTTTGGCACCCGTAGTAGCGGTCGGCCGGGACCTCGAGTTCGCCCATCGTGTCGGACTCAATGCGAACTTCGCCTTCCGGTGCTTCGGCTCGCAGGGACTGCGCTGGNGGAGCNNCNACGGCGGGCGCCTGCCCCTCAAGCCCCTGCTGAATCAGGCGAGCGATGGTGGCGGAGCGACCGTCTGTACGGCCTTTCCCGACCTTCCGGTCCAGTTTTTTGGCAAGATCCTCTGGAATGCTGATGCTCATGATTCGGCGGTCGCCGGCGCGGTGTTTGGCCATGCTTCCAAGCCCGTAAAGGCGTTTAATAAATATGATTGAATCACGACGAGAACACCAATCGCGTTTGAAAGAAAATTTATCAAATTCATTCTTACAGCATTCGCCGTGGAAAGGAAATCGTCGGTGTGGGAACTCCTTCCGTCACTTTTCATTGTCTATCTCGGGATCAACGTCATCATCAAAATGAGTCAACTCACGCAGTATTTTTCACAAGGCGGAGGCCTTGTCCTTACCATCTTCTTCTGCACCGGTGGGGCTGCTGGCATCCTCACAGGGGGATTCATGATCTTCTACGGGCTTCGGTGGGCGAGAATGGTCCTTCGAGGAGAGTACACGGGCGCTGAATTGAACCTCGCGTTTACAGCCACGGTGGACAACCAAGATGAGGATCCGTATTCGACGCGCACCTCAGACGAACCTTAGATTCAATTCGGCAAAGGCCCGAAGAAACAGCCGCTGGCGCTCGTCCAAATCATCCTTTGATGACCGATTTGAGGATGCGCAGCGTCGTGCTCTCGCCCGGTGTCATGTTCCCCATGGCTCGCATGTCCTCGAATTCAGCCCAGGCTTCACCCAAGCGCCCTTCGGCCCACGCGTCGAGGAACCACGGATGAATGTAGGAAGAACGGCAGACGGTTCGGGTGTTGCCAAGGTTGGCAGCCACGGTNTCGATGACGGCCAGCATGGCCTTGTTNCGACCGGTNTCGGTNGTGGGGACGTCCCAGTCGCCTTCCGACCACAATTTGTCCATGGACTCCACCGAGGGAATGGATTTCAGCCATTTTTTCATCTCGGCGGCCGTTCGCTTCGAAGACAAAAACGCCAACCGTTCCGCACAGCGTGAGGTGGCGGCCCACGTTCTGAAGTTCTTGGCGGTGAAGCCCATGCCGCTTGAATCACGGATGTACTGGTTGATGTGTTCGGCCTTGAGGTCCACCTCGTTGCCTGCTTCGGAGATGTACATGAAGAGGTCAGCGTCTTTCGCACCCAGGCGGTTGGTCTTGAGGATCAAATCCACCAAACCGTCGTCTTCGATGGTGATGTGCCAGTCCTTGCCGGACTTCCCCGTGAAGGAAAACACGGCGTCGTGCCGACCCTCGGCATCGTCCCCTTTGATGTGCTTCACGTGCATGGATTTGAGGGTGGTCAGCCCGTAGGATTCGTTGGCCTTGGCGTATTCGTCCGAGCCCACTCGAATGTTGTACAAATCCATCAGACGGACGACCAGGGCGGCCACGGTGTTCAGCGTCATACCGCCCTCTTCCAAGTCCCGAATGACTTGACGTCGCAGGCGAGGGAGCTGAGAGGCAAAATAGACCACGTCGTCGTACTTCATCTCGGTCGTNATCTCGGTCCAGTCGGGGTGGTACCGGTATTGCAGTCGACCTTTGAGGTCTCGACCCGTGGCTTGAATGTGGCCTCGGGGGTTGGGGCAGATCCAGACGTCTTCCCATGCAGGCGGCAAGCCCATGCTGTTCCAACGGGCGATGCGGTCCTCTTCCTCAACCGGTTCACCGTCGGGTGCCAGGTACTGCCANTNCACTTCACCCTCCTCGGTGGCGATGTTTTGACGGGTGACGCCCCGCAACGAGGGGTCGCTTCGAATCAGCGTTGCTCTGCGCAAGGCTTCATCGGCGTCAACCGGCATACTGCGTCCCTTTCCTCAACAGGTCATGAACTTAGGGGCGTTTATGATTGAAGGAAGTCCGGTCCGATGCCCACGTTGACGGTTCCATTGCGGTAGAGCCCCCGGTACATCAGCATCGTTTGGAAGGGCAGCACCACCTCGCCCTCGGTGTTCACGGCGATCAGACCGCCTCGTCCACCGTAGGGTGCCACCTCGTTCAGCACGCGTTCTGCTGCTTCTTTCAAACCCNTGTGCTGGTGGTGAACGGCGACCGAGTGGGCCGCAGCGGTCCGAATGAACGCCTCACCTACACCCGTGCAGGACACCGCCACGGCGCCATCAGCCCACGTACCGGCTCCGATGATCGGCGTGTCGCCCACCCTTCCGAGCGGTTTGCCGGTCATCCCGCCGGTGGAGGTGGCGGCTGCAACGTGGCCGTGGACNTCCAAGGCCACGGCACCGACGGTNCCCCATCCATCTTCCTCGCCGTCGTGGTCGAGCAGGGCATCTTCTTCATCGGTGGCGCCGGGTCGCAGCCGCTGCTCTTTCCATTTGTTCCACTGCGCGCGGCGCAGGTCGGTGGCGAACCAAGCCGGGTCAACTTGCTCGAGTCCCTCTCGGTCGGCGTAGGCGTCCCCTGCGTCTCCCGCCAACATCACCGGCCACCCTCGCACCAACAGCCGATGCGCTGCTCGAACGGGATGGCGGGTGGTGGTCAGGCCGACGACCGCACCGGCCGCTTGGTCCTGACCTCGCATGATGCTGGCGTCCATGGTGACCTTGCCGGTTTCGTCCANCACCGACCCTTTTCCAGCGTTAAACAGGGGCTCGTCTTCCATCGCTTCAACGGCGAGGGTGACGGCCTCAAGCGCCGTGAGTTCACCGGCGTTGAGTCGACCTCCAAGGTCGTTGAGCAAGGCCTCCATGCAGGCCACGCGTTGCGGGTCGGCGTCGGTCATGCCGCGCCATGGCCCGTCGCCTCCTGCACCACCGTGCACGGCGAGGACCACCACGTTTCCACCTCACTCGATGACGGTGCAGCGGATGATTTGCTGAGGTTCAGCGGGGCGGTCGCCGGGGAGTTTCCGACATCGCTCGATGGTGTGAACGACGTCCATGCCTTCCGACACGGCGCCAAAGACGGCGTGGTTGCCGTTGAGCCAGGGGGTTGGCACCGTCGTGAGGAAGAATTGCGAGCCACCGGTGTTCCGGCCGGCGTTGGCCATGGAGAGCACACCCGGCTTGTCGTGCTTCAGGGCAAGGGCGGAGGGCTCGCAGGGAATTTGCCAGCCGGGACCACCGGTGCCGGCTCGGCGAGCCATGGGGTCTTTCGAGTGCGGGCAGCCGCCCTGAATCATGAAGTCCTCGATCACACGATGGAAGTGAAGTCCGTCGTAGTGGCCCATCTTGACCAGTTTGACGAAATTGGCGACGGTGTCGGGGGCACTGCCGTGGAAGAGGTCGATGGTGATGTTGCCTGCGCTGGTTTCCATGAGAACTTGCATGCTTGAACCACGGACCGGCACTTCAAGAGGATTTGCCTCGTCTGCACGGATGCACAAGTTGATATTTAACAGCCCCCAAAAAGAACCATGACCAACCCCATTGACATTCCTTTCACCACCATGGACGGCACCACGACCACGCTTCGAGAACTCGGCGGCCGCCGGTGGTTGGTGGTGAACGTCGCCAGCGCATGCGGTGCAACCCCCCAGTACGCTGGGCTTCAAGCCCTTCACGAGGCGCACGACGACCTGACCGTGGTTGGCTTTCCTTGCAACCAGTTCGGCGGTCAAGAGCCAGGAACGCACGCAGAAATTTGCGACTTCACGTCCTCCAACTACAACGTCTCTTTTCCGCTGATGGCCAAAGGCGACGTCAACGGACCATCTCGGATGGCCCTGTACGAGGCCCTCTGCACGACGGCTGATGCCGACGGCCGCACGGGCGACGTTCGATGGAATTTTGAGAAATTCATCGTTGACGAAGACGGGGCTGTTCAGCGTTTCTCTTCCGGCACCAAGCCAGATGCGCTGGGCCTCTGATCACGGTTGTTTGTAGCGACGCTCCTTCAAATCGTTTTGATAGCGTTCTCCGAAGGACGCACCGTGTTCAGCGATCCACGTGGAAAACCGTCGCGTGCCGACCGGCGCGGCATCGGATGCCATCAGTCCCTGACGCAGCCCCTTGATTTCGGCTCGCGTGATGACGTCGTCGCGCAGGAACACGCCAAGCATGCGACCAAACAACCACCCGAACATCGGTGGCATGGGGAGAATGGCTCGCTTCAGGCCCATGGCCTTCACCATGTGACGAATGTAGTCCTTGTAGCGAAAGGTTTCGGGACCCGTGACATCAACCACGGTGTTCTCCTCCAACCGCCCCTGTGCGATGGCCACTTCCGCCACGTCTTCAACGTGAACCGGTTGGATGGGGTAGTTTCCAAAACCAAACACCCCGAACACCGGGAAGCGCCTTAGCATCCAAGCGATGTTGTTGATGAGCACGTTTCGATGACCGCCAAACAGCACGGTGGGCCGGAGGATGGCGTAGGACAGCCCCGACGCCTTGAGCATGGCTTCCACCTTGACCTTGCCTTCGAAGTAGGTCCAGTTGGGGGCTTTGGTCGGGTTGGCGACGGAGAAGTGCACCACGCGTTTGACGCCCGCCAGCTTGGCAGCCTCAAACAAACGCCGTGTGTTCTCCACCGCCGTGTTGTGGGCAAAGCGGTGCTCTTTCTTGTTGTAGCGAACCCAGTAGGTGTTGTACAGCACTTCGGCCCCGCGCAACGACGCCACCAGCCGGTCCATGTCGTCAAAGTCCAACCCGTGGACTTCGACGCGTCCGTTGAACGGGTCGTCCCTGCCCACGGCGTTGGTCAGGGTTCGGACGTCGACGTCTTCGTCGAGGAGGTGATGCGCCACCCACCTTCCGGAATAGCCGAACGCACCGGTCACGACGTGAAGCGGCCGGTCCATGGCGGTATATTGGCCCCAGGAACATCAATCCAGCGATGCCTTCGCCCCGTCATGCCTCGGTTGGCGACCGGAGGGCTCGTATCATCAGCCCCATGAGCGCAAGTTCGCAGATCTTTGCCGTGAGGCCCAACCGGTCCTCGAAAATCATGTGCGGGTCGTGGGTGCTGACGAAATAACCGACAAACATGGCAGCGGTCACGCCGCAAAGGCCCAGCAGGGCCAAACGCTCCCGTTGCACAGGAAGTTCAACGACCACCAGGACCGCCAGCAGGCCAAGGACGCCAACCCCCCCCAGGAGCAGCAACCTGTCATCGAACCCGAGGATGAGGTGGATGAG
This sequence comes from Methanobacteriota archaeon, assembly GCA_002725275.1. The sequence goes on along the minus strand of PBOE01000050.1, from coordinate 14,312 downwards.
GCCGGTGTACGTGGCCAGNCCCACCATCAGCGGGGAAAGGCTGGTTGAACGGATGTTGAACAGCACACTTGTCGCTTGCATGGCGGCCAGACCACCCACCAGCGAGAACAGCAGGGTCTGGCCGGTGGTTAGGCCGACCTCCAAACCGTTGCTGCTCTCTCCGCCGTGAGCCGAGACGGTGGTCAAGCACCCGAGCAAAAACAGGGTGGGCATGAGGAGGTTGAATCGCATGCATTGACAATCCCATGGAGATATAAAAAATCAACACGACGGACCTGCGTTGACCCTCGGTGTTCATAACAAGTCGGCTTGGAGGGTGGCATGGAACGGTTGGTCCGCTGACGAGGGTCGCGGGGTGTTCGTCCTTGAGGCAGCCACATGTCAACCTTCACTGAACTTCACCTCGACGACCGAATNTTGGAGGCCCTTGACGGTGAGGGCTACCGCACGCCAACCCCGGTCCAATCCGAAACCATTCCCGCCCTCATGGACGGGCGAGACGTACTCGGTATCGCCCAAACGGGCACTGGAAAAACGGCAGCGTTCGCCCTGCCCATCCTCCATCATCTCGCCGCTGAGAAACCGTCCAACGGCCGCCCCATCCGCGCCCTCATGCTCACGCCCACACGGGAACTGGCCGCGCAGATCGGCGACCGCCTCCGCGTGTACGGTCGGCACCTTCCGCTCTATTCCACCGTCATCTTTGGCGGCGTCGGGCAGAGCCCGCAGGTGAAAGCCCTTCGTCGGGGCGTGGACGTGTTGGTGGCCACCCCTGGCCGCTTGCTCGACCTGTACGAGCAGGGGCACGTCGACCTGAGCGAAGTCCAGCATTTCGTGCTCGACGAAGCCGACCGCATGCTCGACATGGGATTCAGCAAGGACGTGGAACGTATTCTCAGGCTCGTTCCGCGCAAGCGACAGAACCTGATGTTCAGTGCGACCATGCCCAAAGCCATCGGCGAGTTGGCCAATCAAATGCTGCACCGTCCGGTGCACGTGGACATCAGCCCAGAAGCGCCAACCACGGACCGCATCGAACAGTACGTGGCCTTCGTTCAGAAAGCGGACAAGCGGCAGTTGCTCATCGACCTCCTCGAAGGCCAGATGGTCGCTTGCGGCATCGTGTTCACCCGAACCAAGCACGGTGCTAACCGTCTGGCAAAACAACTCAGCAAGGTGGGAATCCCTTCCGATTCCATCCACGGCGACAAGAGCCAGACCGCAAGGACGCGAGCCCTCGAAGCGTTTCGAAACGGCGACGTCTTCGTTCTCGTGGCCACCGACATCGCCAGTCGAGGCATTGACGTCGAAGACATCACTCACGTCTTCAACTACGATTTACCCAACGAGCCCGAGGTCTACATTCACCGCATCGGCCGCACGGCACGCGCCGGGCGCGAAGGCTTGGCCTACTCGTTCTGTGATGAAACCGAATCCGGTTATTTGGTCGGCATCCAGCAACTCCTCGGCGAAGAGATCGAGGTTCTCGAGGAGCAGCCTTACCACTTTGAGAAGGCCCGGCCGAAGCCGGGTCAAAAGCCCGGACGAGTCAAGGGTGCACCGGTGGGCGGACGTTCACGCCGCGGCACGGGTCGCGGGAGTAACATGCGGCGCTACAACCGCAGGGGGCCGAACGCCAACGACCGCAGTCGGAAAGGTGGACCACGAGACGGCGACGGGGGTGGAGGTCGAAACACGTCCAAGCGCAAGTCGGGTCAGAAAAGTGGACGCCCCCATCGTCCGTCGGGTGGCAAGCCCCCGCAGCCAAACCGGCATCGCGGGAAGCAGCAAGGGCGCTCAAACGCTTCCAATCGGAACCGGCCAAATCGCTCCAATCGTCGTCAACCTCGTCGCGATGACCGTTCATGAGTTCGTGGCGGAAACATGATGATTTGAGGGGGCCTCATACGAGCCATGGGTTCCGTTTGGGTCATCGATTCAAACTGTTTTATTCACCTCGGTCAGAAAGCGGAGGACGGCTTCGTTGACGATTTAGAAGCGGTCTTGCGGGGCCGGCAGCTGCTGATCACGCCGGGCGTCGAGCAAGAAGTCGCCACGGTTGCTTTGCGTCGGTGTGACGGCCGTCCAAACCTTCTGAAAGCTCTCGATGCCATGCTTCACAGCGTTCCCGTTGACGAAGGCGACGTTCGGGCCTTGGCCCAACGCATCGGTGAATCCGCTGCTCCACAGGACGTCGACCTGTCCCTGATGGTGCTGGCTGACGGCTTGGGTGCTGAAACCGACGGGGTCGTGTTGGTGTCGGACGATTTCAAGATGACCACCACGGCCGAGCGGACCGACCTGCGTTTCGAAACCTGTCCGCCTTCGACCTTCCTTCAGCGGTTGGTGGCGGAGGCGCCCGATGCAGACCGAGACGCCAGGTTCCGGAGCCTTTCCCGTCAGGTTCGTGCAGCGGAGATGAAGTACGCCATCAGCCGCCGTAGCGAATACGACGTCCAGCGAAAACTGACTTGGATGGTGGATTCATTGCTCTCTTCCAGCCACGCGTTGGACCACGACGAAGAGGATGCGGAACGGTTGGAGCGCCGACAAATAGCGGATTTAACCCGCGTGATCCGGGGCTACAAGATCAAACCAAAGCGTTTGGAAGCGCTGGGTGAACTGGCGACCATTTGTGCGCCTGTATCCAAATTGGACGCTCACCTGACCACGCTTCGAATGGAAGCGGACGACCGGCTTTCCGAAGCGATTCAAACCACTTCATCCCTGTTGACCGAGGTCATGGAAGAGGTTGGCATGGGCTTGGCCCCGCTGGGCGAGGAACAAGCGGAACTCGTCCATCGCGCCATGGCCGGCAGCCTCCTGCGCACCGAGTCCGCCCTGGGGTTGATGGCGAGAATGGCCGGGCATCACGAGCACGCTCGACGCCATCTGGCACGCGCGCTTCACTTGGCAACGCTGGTCGACGATGTGGGGTCGGAATGCAAAGCCATGCGACGATTGGGCATGTTGGCCCTCCAGAGCGGTGATGTTGCTCGGGCGTTGAAACTCTTCACCACGTCCGCTGACCAACCGACCACGCGAGCGGACGACAGCGTTCCATCGATGGTGCTGGCCGCCATCGCCTCCTCCCTCGCCGGTGATGCAACCGCAGCAGCGACGTGGGTCGGAAAGGCGTCGGAACACCTGATGGACGACCCCGCCAGCGGTTCGAACATCCTCGAACGTGTCGGTACGGCGCTGTTGGCCATCGACCGGCCGGAATTGGCCATTGAGCTGTTCGACGAGGCGATGGAGTGCGCCATGATGGCGAAGGACGATGACAGGTACGAAACGCTCAGCACCCGCATGGTTCAGGCGGAAATGGCGCTGGATGACAGCGAGCGGGAGAACATCCCGGTTTTACGTCGTCTCTTGGACGGGCTCACGCCAGCGGAGCGGGTGCAGCAGCGTTGACCTCGGGGGAGACACCGGCTTCGTAGCGCTTGAAATTCTCGTTGAACATGGAGGCCAATTTGTCGGCGGTGGCGTCGTAAGCCTCCCCGTTGGACCAGGTGGACTTGGGTTGAAGCACCTCGGCAGGAACCCCCGGGCAAGCGGTTGGAATTTCAAAACCAAAGCGCGCATCGGTGACAAATTCAACGTCGTCGAGTTCTCCATCAAGGGCGGCGTTGAGCATGGCTCGGGTGTACTTGATCTTCATTCGGCTTCCTTCGCCGTAAGCGCCGCCGGACCAACCGGTGTTGATGAGCCAGGCCGTGGACCCGTGCTGGGCCATCTTGTCGGAGAGGAGGTCGGCGTAGACGCCGGGGTGCATGGGCATGAAGGGTTCACCAAAGCAAGCCGAAAAGGTGGCTTGGGGCTCTTTGACACCGACTTCTGTACCGGCGACCTTGGCGGTGTAGCCCGAGATGAAGTGGTAGGCAGCCTGTGAGGGCGTCAAACGAGAGATGGGCGGGAGAACACCAAAGGCGTCGCAGGTGAGAAAAATCACGTTTTGCGGGTGGCCGCCCTTCGAGTCGGCTGTTCGGTTGTCGATGAATTCGATCGGATAGGACCCTCGAGTGTTTTGGGTCTTGGAGGTGTCGTGGAAATCGGGCACGCCTTCGCTGTCGAGGACGATGTTTTCGAGCACCGTTCCGTGCCGCCGGGTGGTGGCGAAAATGGCGGGCTCATCTTCTTCAGAAAGGTCGATCAGTTTGGCATAGCAGCCGCCTTCAAAGTTGAACACGCCGTTGGCACCCCAACCGTGCTCGTCGTCGCCGATGAGGGCCCGTTTTGGGTCGGCCGACAGTGTGGTTTTCCCGGTGCCCGAGAGGCCGAAAAAGATGGCCGTGTTTTCCCCGGTGGTGTTGGCCGAACAGTGCATGGGCAGGATGCCTTTCTTGGGGAGAATGAGGTTCATCACGGAGAAGATGGATTTCTTGATTTCTCCAGCATAGCGGGTGCCCCCGATGATGACTTCTTTGGCGGCGTAGTTCACGATCACAAAGCATTGCGAATTCAAACCATCGTCCTTGGCATCGGCCTCAAAATGGGGGGCGTGGAGCACGGTGAATTCGGGCTCGTGCTTGGCGAGTTGGTCGGCACCGGGCCGAATGAACATGTTGCGGGCGAAGGTGTTGTGCCAGGCGTTGTGGTTGACCACGCGGATGGGGAGCGCTTCGGAAAAATCGGCGCCGCAGTACAGGTCTTGGACGAAAAGCGCCTCTTGCTTGGACAGGAACTCAACGACCTTGGCGCGCATTCGGTTGAAGGTGTCGAGGTCAGTGGAGACGTTCACGTCGCCCCAGTTGATGTCGCTGGACACCGAAGGCTCGTCCACGATGTACTTGTCGTTGGGCGACCGCCCGGTTCGCTCACCGGTTTCTGTGACCAGCGCGCCGTGGGCGCTCAGCACACCTTCGCCACGCTCGACAGCGAGCGCAACGAGGTCCTTCGCTTCGAGGTTCCAATAGACGGCTCCGCTGGGGGAGATGCCGTGCGATTCGAGGCTACCGGAGGGGGTGCCGTGGGTGCCGCCCATGTCGGCCGTTTCCGCCGCCCCTCTTTGTCCCTTTTGGCTCAACGGCCATCGCTCAACCGTCTTCAAGCGACCTCCGATGACGACGGCTCAGCGGCGTGCCAGAACCGATAGAATTCACCACAAAAGCCTGCACGGGGCGGACAAGTTCATGTTCGGCAAGCCAAGGAGCGATGCATGGAAGGTGCGGAGGATGCCAAGCGTTCCCCCCCTCCAGAAGAGGATGACGTGCTTCGTGAGCAGTCGTTCAAGCGCCCGCAGGGCCTCAACCTTGACGCCTTCATGCTCGCTTCGACCGAGGAGGACCCTGAACCGTCAACCGACCCTGTCCCCGAGGCGACGACCGGCGCTGCGACAGCCGAGCCAGACGTTGCTGTTGGGGACGTCAAATCGTTGTTCACGATGGCGTCCGAATCCACGTCAACGGTTGATTCAACCACGCAGATGGCCGTTCACGGAGAACAGACCATCGGGAAAGGTTTGGCCGTGGCCATGGTCGTGGTGTGGACCGCCATTGGGGCCCTTGTTGGAACGGTGCTGCCACCCGTCATCGGTGGTTTCGGACTGTTTGGCATGGCGGTGGTCGGCCTTTGGCTCGGTGAGCGATGGATTCGACAGGATGCGATGCACCTCCTCGGCATCACCTGGGTCATCATTTCGATGAAACTTCTCTACGGGTTGGCGCTCGATGCATGGCGTTGGGGTTGGTTGGACGGTTTTGGTGTCGCGGAGAGCCAACTCTTGGGCGCGCTGATGCTGGGCTTGGTCGGCATGAACGTGGCGTTGGCGTTTCGTCATGATGAGGATGCCATCGCAGCCCAATCCGCTCTGGTTTTGTTCGCCGTGGGCAGTTCCGCCGGGGCGGTTTACGGCGAGGTGGGCATTGCGGTTCTGATCGTGTTGGCCATGGCCTTGATGCACGGACTTGCACTGCTCCGCGATTCCGGCAACTTGGCGAGCCTCGGCATTTCCATGTCCTACCTTTGGGTTGGTGTTCATGCCCTCTCCAACGATTGGAACATCCTCTCGCTCACCTTGCTGCCCATTGAGAACGATCTGACCCTTTTCCTTCTCCTGAGCGTTGTCACGGCCGCCAATGCGTCCATGGCCGCCGCCTTTGTGCACCACGAAAACTGGTTGAGCCAAGCGGTCCACGCCGTGGGACTGGGCAAACCGGGCTTGTGGGCCGTTTCCGTGTCCTTGGGGATGGTGGGTGCGCTGATGACCATCGCCGCCCATCGCACCGAGTTGGGGTATGCTCTTGCTCAACTCATGCTCCTGACGCTGGCGTTCAGCTCGTCGTACCTGGTGGTTCGTGGGGTGGCGTGGACCAAACTGATGCCGTTCGTCTTGGCGCCCATGCCGTTCCTTATCGCGGGGTTGGCGCTGCTCAACACCAACATCGTCAGCCTCTCGTTTCCCTTCGACCTCACCGAATACTCCGTGTTTGCGCTGGCCACCACCGGTTTGTGCATCGGGGTGCTCCTCACCCACCAAGCCAACGTCTCCGACCACGTCTTGTGGACCGGCGGTCTGGTGATTGTCACGCTTCTCACGCTCCTGATCCCTGCCGATGACGGTGGGGGGCAGGCTCGCATGTTGCTGATCGCTCAGGGCATTGTTTGGCTGGGGTTGGGCGGCATTGCGGTGCTGCGCCATTCGCCCAGCATCGCCGGCGTGGCCGTGCTGGCGCCCTACGCGTGGCTGCTCGTCTTTGCCACCAATGCAGAGCAGCGGCTCATCAACGCCGACCTTATTCCCATCGTGTTGTCCGAGGTCGATCTTGGCGTCTGGATGGCGTTGCTCGTCCTGCAGCAGGTGGCGGTGAACCATCGTCTGGGCGAAGCCAACCTCAACCTCGCCGGTGGCGTCGCCGGGCTTTCAGAGATGAGTTCACGCCTCCGGGATTCTGAAGTGCTCAACCTTTGGAACATGGGCTTCATCCTCGCTTGCGTTTCGTTCGTGGCGACCGCCCGTCCTGAGGGCCTTACGGCTGAGGGTGCCTTGGGCGGCATGACGGCGCTTCTCTTCGCCCACGCCGTTATGACGTGGCTTGGCCTCCATCAGGGGCGACCACAAACCCTCGTGGTGGTGTGGTCGGTGTCGGCGCTCGCCATCGCTTGGAATTACGGAATGGAAGCCGGCTGGGCTACCGCGCTGACGGGCGGAAGTTTGGTGCTCATCGCCGCCGCTGCGCGCCGGGCGGACGCATCGGACATGGACCACGGTGACCCCACGTTGCGGTCGTTGCCCGGTCGATTGTTGACCGTTCACCTCGGCATGATGACGGCGTTGTTTCTCGTGGTGGCGCTCGGCCCTGACCGAACCGATGCCCTCACCGGCCAAGCCGATCTTTCAGCGGCTTTGGGGGTCGAGGTCCTGACGGTCATGGGGGTCGCCTCAGCCCTGCTGTACATGCAACGTCTGCGAAGCGTTGACGCTCTTCTTCCACCCACCGTGGCCGTCATCGGCTTGCTGGTCAGCATGGCGCTGGCCGGGCAGACCGAGGCGTCGAACTCCATGCAACTGACCGCCCTTGTTGCGTTCGTGGTCGTGGGTGCCTACCTTGCGTTTCAGGGCGATGTCCGTTCCGGCCTCCGGGCGCTGGCCGCCAAGGAAGAGCGCCAGGCGGCGTTCGCTGCCAAGCGAGAGCGCATGCAAACCCTGGTGGCCTCGGTCAGCGCTGACGGCACCACCTCGGTGGCGCTCAAGGAACTCGACGCTGAGCTGCTGGACCTCGCCCAGCGCCAAAAGAAGCGGGCCAAACGAGCGGGAACCGGTGATGCCAACGACGTGATCATCGGCGATATTCACTACCGTCCCGTGGTGTTGCTGCTCTTCCTCTCGGTCGCTTTCCTTGGCTCCACGTGGTTCGCTTATGCCACGCCGTACGCCCTGTTGGCGCTGGTGTTCAGCGCCGGTTTTGCGGTGGTCTTGGTGGGCCTGACCCGCCTGCGTGCAAACGCCATCGGTCTACGCCTTCCCGATGTGGCGGGGGTTGAACTTCCCATCGCTGTGGCGATGACGGGGATGGTTCTGGTCCACGTAGCGGGACGAATGACCACAGGTGTGCTCGACGAAGGCACGGTCCACCTCGCCGTGCTGACGCTCACGCTCGGCCTGCTCGCGGCCATGGGGCTCATGGGACGCAACGACCTCGGTCTGCGCATTCCCAGCGCCCTCGAGGCGTTGTTGGCGCTGATGGTCATCGACCGTGCGGTGTGCGTGCTCATTGGCGGAGAGGTACCGCTCCCCCTCAGCACCGACCCGCTGTCGCTGCCACTCTCCACCGGTGGCCTACCTTTGTTCGGCATCGAACTTGTCCTGCTCGGCATGGTGTTGCTGTTCGACTGGGTGGAGGGCGAGCGCCTCCGCCGGGGACTGGACGACCATCGAACGGCGTTGGGTCGCAGCGGCTGGATGGTCGGCACGGTCGTGTTGTCGTTGGGGCCGGGGGCCGTCCTTGCGTTGGCGTTCGGTCTCCGACGAAGCCTCGGATGGACTCAGCCGGCCGTGGCGATGACCGTGATGCTGTTGGCACCGTTGGCGGTGCAGGCGTTGGTCGCTTGGGTCCTCTCACCGGCCGACGCCCTGCTCAGCCCCGCACGCGTTACCGGCGCCTTCGGAGTTGTCAGCGTGGCATGGGTGGCGCTGGTGGTTGCACGGGACCACGGCCTCTGGCTTTCGGCCTCGTTGTGGTCGGTGCACGGCCTCCTGATTTCCGCCGCCGTTCTCTCCACTTCCCTGATGGGTTTGTCCCTTGCCACGTTGGTCGTTTCCGCCACGGCTTGGATCGCGGGCATTCTGGCTCAGCGCAAGTCGTGGCGTATCGTGGGTGCGGTTGACTTGGCCGTGGCTTGGATGGTGGCAGCGGTGGCCCTGGTGGCCGGTATCGGCGCAACGTACGTGCTCGTTCTCCTCGTGGCTTCCGCGGCGCTGTTGTTCGCCGTCACCACGTTGACCCAAGCCAACGAAGCGGTGCTGCTGGACGACTAAGGTGCCGTGAGAGCGTTGACAAGGTCATCCTCGACGCGCGCTTGAATCGCCCAGAACGGACGAGGGTCCAACGCTCTGGAGAGACGCATCGACAGGCTGGTCTTGGCTTGCGTCCCACTGTTGCGTACACCGAACGAGACGACGCCGTGCTTTGACGTCCCGTGAATTAAGAGCAGATCGGGTTCCCCCTCGATGTGGCGTTGTTCAACCGCAAACCCCTCGGCTTCAAGCGCCGCTGTGACGTGGAGACGGGTCGCAGCGAACACCTCACTTGCAGCGGTCCATCGCTCCCTGCGACTGTCCCTTACGGAAACGCGACGTTTGTGACCTCGCTCAAACACCGCTCCAGGCCGGTTGGCGGCGGCGAGAAGAACGGCGCACAACGTGGCGGCACCGTCGCCGACCAAACTCCACGTGTCTGGGGCGGACGGATGCGGTGCGGGAAGCACCACGTGCCCCGAATCCTCGATGCCACAGCAGGTCGGCAGCGTCGAACCGTGTAACCAGCCGCCGTCCTCTGGTCGAAGGGCGTAGGACAGCCATCGGTCGCCGACGGCGGTCTCCGTGCAGGTCGTATCGGGGTTCAGGGATTGAGCATGACCAAACAGGGCCACGTCGGATTCGATGCTGGCCGCAAAAGACCAGGGGTGGTCGGCGGCTGCCTCGAGCAACATCGCTGCCATGGCGTCGCCGTCCACCACGGCAAAGCCGGTTTTGGTGGCTTGAACGAGAAGGCATCGGTCTCCGTCCCCGTCAAGGGCAGCGGCGACCAGTTGACCTTCAGGGGCGCTGGGCAAGGCCTGAATCATCTGGTGCGGGGATGCCTTGGCCTCTTCGTGCGTCCACGTGGCCGTCGGGGAAAGGTCGCCAGCGCCGCATCCTTCGTTGAGCACGGCGGACGGTGAACTCACCTCGTGACAGTCGACCCCATGTTCGCGCAGAAAGGCCGCCAACCACGTGGCGCCGAAACCGTTGGCGCAGTCGATGAGGAACGGAGAAGCGAACCGTTCCGGGGCAGCATCGGCCCAAGAGCCAAACATGGATTCGAACTGCCCCCATCGCTCGGCCAACCAGGTGCGGTGGCCGGTTTCGCTCCATTGGGGACGGTCTTCGTCCGGCTCGGAGAGGGCCTCACGGTCGACGACGTCCACGTCTCGGTCCTCTTCAGCAAGCTGGCGAACGGTTTGACTGACGTCGGCTTCGTAAGCCCGATTCGATTTGTAGCCAAAGGTGTCGAAGACTTTGATGCCGGAATCGGAGACCGGGTTGTGACTGGCGGTGATCATGCATCCCGCTCGCGCCCCAAACACCAACACGGCTCGATGGAGGGTGGGCGTGGCGCACTCGCCGATGTGGATGACGCGGCTACCGGTCAGCCGCAGTCCGAGGGTCAAGGCTCGAACCAAAGCTTGGTTTCCCGGACGCCGGTCCCAACCCACGACGACCACGCTTCCATCCCCAGGGAGATGAGGCTGCGTGTAGGACAGGGCTTCGCCGACGAGTCGCATGAACGCCGGCGTGAGGGTGCGCTCATCTTCGATGAGGCGAATGGCTTCGTCTTCCTCAACGTCCCGCAACTCAACAACACCACGGATGCCGTCGGTGCCAAAGAACGAGTCGCTCACGGTCATCCCTCACCGGTGTTGACTGTCGGGTCCGTGGATGCCGGTGACGGTCGCATTGGGCCATACCGTGCTGTTGCAGCCGAGCACCACGCCGGGGTTGGTGACGCTGTTGCATCCCGTGGCCACCCCTTCGCCCAGCACGGCGCCAAATTTTCGAAGGCCGCTGGGGAGCCGCTCACCGTTCAGCCGCACGTGAACCTCGCCTCCGTCGTTGCGGAGGTTGCTGAGTTTGGTGCCCGCGCCCAAGTTGGCGCCCTTCCCAAGAATGGAATCACCGACGTAGTTGAAGTGCGGTGCCTTGGCGCCCGGCAAGAGAATGGAATGCTTCACTTCCGTTGCATGACCGACCACGGCATCCGCGCAGATCCACGAGTGTTCACGAACATAAGCGCCGCTTCGAACGACGGCACGGGGTCCAACGTAGCAGGGCCCGATGAGGGAGGCGCCGGCCTCCACGGTGGCCGTCGCATCGATAACGATGCCTTCACCACGGGTGAAAAAGCCGGGGTTTTCACAGGCAATTTCACCGCTGAGGGTTTCCATTTGCGCCTTCAGGCTGTTGCTCCCGTCCGGGTCGAGAAGTTGCCACACGGGGCCGTGGTCCGGCAGGGCAGGGAGGTAACCGTCCTCCTCTCCGGTGAAGGAGGGAAAGAGGGTCTTCGCGTCGGCCAGCCCGTCCCAGTCCATGCCTCGTCGAAACGGTGCTTGGGCATCAATGTGGTGATGGCTCAGGACGCCAGATGGTAGATTCGCTTTCCCGTTGATGAATCGAGCCGGAAGTTGATCATCTCCGAGAGGTATCGGGGAATGAACAAGCCGACCTTTCGCGTGGTCAAACCGTGGTTGCGCATCTTTCGTTCGTTCGACAAAAAGGCAACAATGTCGGCCGCGGATGCACCGGGTGTCGTGGCCACGTAGTCAACGATCTCGTTCTTCAGCCGCTCCAAGCGGGCCTGCTTTTGGGAACCTTTTCCTTTCATGGTGGTCTCAGTTATCAGTAGGTTGCGGCGCAACATAAACGCCGGTTGGGATGTCCGTGGGACCCCACGTTCAGCGCACGATATGCGGCCAAACCCCGTGTTCAGGGTTCATGGTGTTGAGGCGCTCGAGCGAGGGCGTGTTGCAGGGGCCTTTCTGGAGAACGGGGGCTCGAACGGTGTCAATGTCGTGGTTCATTTTGAAGCGTCTCTGAATGGCGACCTCCGTCGCCCCGAGCCGTCCATCGTTGCGATGCAATTTCGAGAAGGCCATTCGTTGACCTACGGTCAAGGCGGGACTGAACACGGGCTGACCGTCCAACAGCAAACCTTCGCACAACCACCGGTGTGAGCGGCGCAACAGAGCGTCCCAAACCGCAGCAATTGGTTGGTCGTCGTTGAGGACCATTGCCTTGAGTGAACCGGCGATGAAGGGAAGGCTGGGGTCGCCGCTTCCCAAATTCATGCACAGCACCCGGCCGACGCCGTCCACGGCGTGGCAGGCTTCGATGTTGATCGGGTTACCGTTGATGGCGATGGCCCTCAACACCACGTCGTCTCCCGGCAGTTGAACGCCTGCGTTGAGCAGGTCGGCCATCAGTTCGTGGTCCTGATGGGCGTTGAGCGGGGTGGTGCCGCCGACGGAAAGACGCTCGCGAAGCTCGTGCTCGACGGCGGTTTTACACGCCAGAAGCACCGTCTGAAGCAGTTCGGAGTAGGACAGGTGGCGCTCTACGCGCCATCGGCGGCCGTAGACGATTTCGCAGTCTCGCTCGGCACAGTAGTTGTCAGGACCCACCACCCCGATCACGATGTGGGGCACGCCTTCGCTTTCCTCCACAAACAACAGCAGGGGATCGGGAAGTGAAACACGAGCGCAAAAGGCTTGGACGTCCTGTTCGGTCAGATTGTAGGAACGGAATTGTGCCGGCGTTCGGCCGTAAGCGCCTGAGATTTTGACCGTGGGCGAGCCCGGCAGTTGGGCGTCGCCTGGCGGTAACGCCCGGAGATTGGCTTTCGCCATGTCCAACAGCGCGAAGGAGGCGGGGTTGGAAACGACCATGGCGGTCAAGGTCGTCCATCCGGAAATAAGTGTTCGTTTTTTCTAACGCTTCGCTTGACCCCTGCGCACGCTGTGCTCGTTGAGCATGAAGACGAAGTCGTCGATAATCTCGTTGTTCAACCGTTCAAGCGGACTATTTGGGATATTTTCCCCTTATTGGGCTCATGTACTCGAGTAGGCTTTAGTTGATCATAAACGCCAGTTGGGATGTCGGTGGACCCCTATCATTTCGGATGCTGAATACGCCAGTGCATTTCCATCAGTCGGCACACGGCAGGCGCCCACCGACGTTTGAGGGCTGGATGAAAGCGAAGGTCGGGATTGGCTTTCACCAACCAACGGTAGAGTTCCTGCATGGCCTCATCCAGATTCGGCATGACCACTCCGACAGCCATCTTTCCTTTCTCGGGTTTGTACGCCATGTCCTCCTCGAGCATGCGTTGTATGCGGTCGTTGGGCATCGAAAACAAGAGGCACAATTGCCGTCGAAGTTGATGTGGAAGGCCGTTTGCCCGCTGACCCGGCTGAACATAGGACTCGTCTGGCGTTGGTCCCGGAACGCGACTCGATCGTCGTCCCTTTGGGCCCGGTTTTGAGCGCAGTGCTTGGGCAAAAGACACCGAGATGCGAAGCGTATGTTGCCGGTTGCGTACGCACCGTATGCCACATTCCTCTTTGCACCCGCTTTCGTGAATGATGCCGGTTTTTTCCCAGAATCGCCCGTGGGTGATACCAGAGTCTGAATCTTTTGCCCGTTTAACATATCGGTGAGACCGAAGTTCCGACAGCGTAGGTACGTTCTCCACCATGGTGTTCGGTCGGTTGTGGGGCATATATATGTCGTCAAAAAGCGATATAGTATTCATTCCAAAAATCGGGAAAAGCTTACTGAAAGGATGCTATTTTTCGAAATTTTATATGGTATAATAATAGTATACATATATTGCAACAATGAGTTGAAAGGAGAGAAAGAAAATGGAAGAAAACACACTAACCCACGGCGCCTACCACGAGACAGGTTACACGACCTACACTCACGACCAACTACCTGTTCTCTGCGAGTCCGACCTCCACGTCGCTGCCACTCCTGCAGACATCGAGTTCATGGCCGAATTCATGGCCAGCGAGAACGCCGGCCGGTTCAACTGGTTCGAGCGACGAGGTTTCACGCTGCAAAACGCCGGTGCCGGTGTGCTTCGATGCATCCACCTTGTCGACGCCGAGTACGCTTTTTTGTGCCTGGCCATGGCCAACGAGACCATCAAGCTCGCCGGTGGAGTCCTTGAGTTGGCCCCTTACACCGTCGTTCGTCCCATGAACCGTGAAGCCGACGACGAAGCCACTTCCGCCAAGGCTACGGTGTCTTCCGAGCCAGCGACTGTTGGCATGGAGGTGGCTTGAATGGTGACCAAATACCCTCGTGCTTGCGTCAATTGTGGTGTCCGCATCTACATGATGCTTGGACGCGACGGTCGCTGGAGAGCGTTTGATTACCCAGAAAACACTTCGTCTGGAAATTGGGAGGTTCATAACAAAGGAGGTGTTTGTTGATGTGGTTGTTCGTTTCTGGCGGGTTTCTGTCTGTCGTCGCCCACCGAACGCAGCCCGAGGACCTCCTGGTTCGAGCTCGTCACTCCGAGCACATCCACACCGTCTTCCCAAAGGCT
>PBOE01000049.1 GCA_002725275.1 Methanobacteriota archaeon | reverse complement strand
CGGTCAAGACATTGGTCTCGTGATTCAGTTTGAACGGTTCACATTGTTTGATGCAGTCGACTGGTTTTCCAACACAGGCGACATGTACTTCTGCTATTCCATTTACAATCAAAGCGATGTTTGTCTCCACGGCAACGGAGCGTTCACGGTTACAGTGGGCGAATCGACCTTCATTGGTGTCAACGCATCCATCAACCTTGACGAGGGTCTACGCCATCACTGGATCGAGTTGTCCGTGTACGACCAGGACCCACTCGTCGACGATAACATTGACATTCATCCCGACGAGGGTGTGCTTCGGTATGCCGTGGTTTACGACAGTTTTGATCAGGAGCAGAACCTTTCCTTTGTGGCCAACGGAAGTGGCGATGGGGACGCAGGTTCTTTGGAATTTTCTCTCGCCCCGTTGGACTACCTCGGTCTGACACGAATCGACTATGCCTGGACATTTGGTGGGGCCTACCAGAGCATCCAAATCGATACCACGTATGCGGACTACCTCATGTATCGCAACATGAACCACGCCATTGACTGGACCTACGCTTCCACCAACGCAGACATCATTCCACAATACGCTGCCTTTTCCACGCCCGACGACCCGACGATCAAAGCCACTGCAGAGCAACTTCGCTCGAACGCCATCGCTCAAGGCTACACCTCGGATCTCGACATCCTCCGATTTGTCTACGCCTTTGTCGGTCAAATCCAGTACGCCTACGACATTGACACCACCAATTTTTCCGAGTACCCCAAGTACCCGCTCGAGATGCTGTACGACCGTAGCGGGGATTGTGAGGATTCCAGTGCGCTCTACATCAGCCTCGTCGAATCGCTCGGCTACGATGCTGGCCTTATGTTGGGTAGTGTGAAGGCGGATGAAGATGACGAATGGGGCGGTCATGCTTGGCCTGTCGTTGCCGTTGAAAATCACTCAGGGTGGAGCATCGGCGGAATGGGTGACAAAAACAACCTCACCTACTATTTCGTCGAATCAACGGCGTACGGTGATGATTGGAGCGACATCGGCGTCAACCCGTGGTACGAAATCAAGGACGAAGCCTTCTTCGATGTTGAAGAATAAGATTCGAGCAAATCACGTCAATACTTCAAGCAGACGGTCCTGCTCAACCGCCATGCGCAGTTCCATGGCGATGCGTCGTCCGCTCGACATGGGCTTTCGCCAGGTGGCGTTTCCGTACGGATGGCCGACGCTCACGTGAACGTTGGTGCCGCCACCGAGGCGGGGAGCAACGTCGTAGATGTAGTAGTTCATGTCCTTGTCAATGCAGGTCTGGAGGCAGAACGGTCCGATGATGCCCGGGTCGTAGTGCTCCTTGCTGGCCTTGATGAATTTCTCACCCAGTTCAAACGCCTTTTCCAAGAGAGACTCACGGATGGTAGCCGTGTTGTGACCCACCACCGTCATTTCAGGGATCTGTTGGTGAATTGGCATGGTCATCTGCTGAGGCGCCGGNANNCGNACNTGACCGTCNAGNGANGATTCGAAACGCCAGTCAACNCCGAGGAGTTCNANTCGNTCNCCNTCNTCCGCNAGNGGGCTGTANAAGAANTTNANNTTGAACACGGGGCCGATGACATAGCGNTCAATNCNNGCNCCGTCCAACGAGGCCTGGTCGATGACGCCCTCGGCCAGCAAGGCTGCGGATTTCTCCTGATATTCCTTGAAGGAAGCGCAGGTGAAGAACCCGCGTTCGAGTTTCTTTTGTGCGTGGTGAAGTTTGACGATGACGAGGCAGTCNATGTCTTCGGGGTTGTCGATTTTTTCAGGGTAGGGCAGNCCNGCCTTTTCCAANATCCANTAGTAGTCTTGGTCNTCGGTTCGCTCTTCCATCCGGAGCATGTTTCGGGACCCGAACATGGGAACANGGAAGCTGTTCTCGATGTCGCCGATGGCAGAATACGAGGTNAAGGACCGGTTGGGGATGTAGATGACGTTTCGCTTNCGCATTTCCTCTTGCATGTCCGGAGCGAGGACGTCGTTGAANTCGTTCAACACGATGGCTTTGTCGACCATGCCGCGAACCACGCGGCCGGAAGCGCTTCGTTGGGTTTTGAAATAATTCGCGTACGTCTTGTGGCGCCCCTCTTTGCAGTAGGCAACGGTTGGAAACCCTTCTTCGATGGCCCCGTCGCAGATGTCAAGCGCAGAGTGNGAGGCNGTCATTCCGATTCGNAGCTTCAATCGGTCGTACTCTTCCACGATGGAAGCGATGTCGGATTGCTCTATCATTCAGGCCACGTCCGGGTCGTTTTCTTGGTTGGAGGTTTTTGATGTATCCGTTTGGTTTGGTTCAGTCAAACCGCTGGAGTTGCATCAGTTCCTCGGTCGAAAGCGTCTCGCCGGCCAACAACTTGGCCATCAAATCTTGGGTTTGATCGCTGGCCGCAGGGCGCTGACCTTCGCCAGCACTGGCGCCACGCATGGCTCGCAGGATGTCNTGAATGGAATGCAGGCATCGGAGGGAGACGATGTAGAGGCTGTGCTCTTTGTCGGCTTCCTTCTTCGAGGTGCGAAGTTTTCGGTGGGCGGCTTCAGCCTTTTCGCGCTGGCGGTCGACTTCTGCGTTCCACTGAAGCATGTTGTCGTGAGCGCTTTGTGCCGCTTCAGCCGCCTCCTTTACGGCGTTGTGGGCCGATTCCTGGAGAGCGATGGCTTCCCTCAGTTCACCGCTGCCTTCAGCGCTCTCGGTGGCTTGTTGAGCGGCCTTCAGGGCTTTTCGCTTGGCGTTGAGTTCCTTCATTTTCTTGAAGTACTTGCGCTCGTTTTTGCCCTGGTGCTTGCCCTGCTCAAATTCTCGTTCGAGGCGCTCCATGGTTCGGGTGAGGGATTGCACGGTGTCGGGGCGGATGGGCCGGCCTCGCCGGTCGAATTGTTGGGGCTGTTCAGGTTGATCGGCCCGCATAGCATCCTTGGCTTCTCGGACCTTTTTGTTGGCTTCTTCTCGTTCACGCTTTTTCTCCCTGACCATCTCGTTCATCTGGTCTCGAAGGTCGCGCTGCTCACGAACCTGAACGATCAGCTCGCGAACTTCGTTGTTGAGTTCATTTCGGATGCCGGTGAATTGCTTGGTTTTCTCGTTCCAATCGTCTCGAATCTCACGATGTTGGGTTGCTTTCTTGTCAACCATTTTTCGTCGCTCATCAAGAAGATCTTTGAGTTCTGCCATTCTTCATCTCACCTGGTCTGGGGAGGATTCCCATCCTCCCGCAGTCTGGCGACCAACCTCCCCCATTTAATCCTTCACGGCAGGTTCTCCGTTGGCTTCATGCGGGCCATTCGAGGTTCTTGATGACCCTCCGGATGGCGCCGAGGTTGGTTGTTCGTTGGCATTTGACAGCCAAGGTCCGGAGCGAAACGGGTGCCAAGATCAGGTAGCCTTGCTCCATCACCAAGGTCGTCATGGCCTCCTTGTCTGCGGTCTGCACGAGGATCTGCCATCGTTCGATCTCATCGGTGCCTGCGGGTTGACCGTTGGTCTGGACCACGAACCCGTCAGGGTCGATCAGATGAACAGAGACCACGCCCGGCAAATCGGCGAGGGGCCGCAGCAACGCATCGATCACGNAGGGAAGTGAGCACACCGGTGAATAATTGTTCTCAGTCCTGAGGGGGCTTCAGCGGCCCTCGCATCATGTAGCCGAGGCCCGACTGGTAGTAGCCCTTGAGCTCTTGCTCCACGGACAACCCGCGTCGCTCGTAGAAGCGTCGAGCGCCTGTGTTTTCAGCCTTCACTTCGAGTTGCACACGTCGGAACCCTTTGCGCCAGGCCTCGGTGTTAAATCGCTGCCACGCCGTGCTCCCAAGGGCGTGCCCTTGATGCTCCCGAGCGATGACGAAGGCGGCGACCCTCACGATGTCGTCCTTGAAGGGCGTGCCGTAAAACACGCCTTGGATGGTCCTGGGCTCATCTTCGTCGAGGTCGACCAACACCAGGTTTCCATCCCACTGTGGAATGGGGAGGTGGCGCACCGATGCCTCAGCGTATTGCTCACCTGTCTCTTGCTTGAACAGACGGATCACTTCGGTGACAGCGGCGCTGTTGTAATCCAACGGTCGCAAACCTGGAAGCCAAGCCATGGTGGGCAAGGGCTCACTTCCGCGACGGCGACCGGTGTCGCTGACCCCGGCGTGGGGCCGCCCTTCGCATGNCAGGTTCTTGCTTTTCTTTGGCTTCGTTCCCTTTCTCTTCAGCGGGTTGGGCGTTGGTTAATCCACCGTGTTCGAGCATGGAGGCGAATTCTTCCATCGTGAGTGCCTCGCCCGCCAACAACCGTTCGCTCATCTCAGGCGTGGGGGGTGGGAGGGGTTGTTTTGGACCTGCGTTTTCCTTTTTCAGGTAGGCACGGAGGCGTCCTGCCTCGGTTCGGAGCCCCTTGGCTTTCTGTCGTGCTTGTGAGAGTTCCTGAGCCAGTTGGCGGTCGTTCTTGTTCACGGATTTAATCGTCTCAAGGAGGTCGCGACGTGCGGTTCTGAGGTTGGCCAGGACCGCTGTCTGCTCGTTGTAAATGGTGAGCATCGCTTGGAGTTCGAAGAACCGTGAAAACATCTCCATTTCTTGCGCCAGACTCATTGAGGTCTTCGCGTCGTCTCGGCCGGTCAGTTTGGCATGGAATTCTCCGAGGGTATTGGCCACGCGGTGCCTCGGAACGACCAGCCGGTTGACCAAATCGTCCCGCTGGTTCAAATGCCGATCAAAAGCATGCTTTTGCTCAATGGCCAAGCGGATGAGTTCATCCTGTTCGGTCGCAGGTTCAACCGGCGGTTCCCCCAGTTTATTCACGGCGAATTTGATGGTCTCGGAGTGAAGTTTTTTCTTCACGTGCAACTCAACCAGAGTTCGCTCCAACTCGGTGAGGGCTTGGCGAGCCTCGTCGTACTTGCTTTCGACCTCAGCCGGTGAAAGGGAGGTCAAGTCGTCAAAGAGGGAAGCAGGCTGTTTTGCCATTCAGTTCCCCTCCCGATTCAACTTCCGTTGCTTCTCCACGGCATAACTGGAGGCGCCNCCCGATGCCAATCGCTCGGCATCTTCCAGGAGGTGCCCCCATCCACCTTTGACCAACTCGGACCAAAATTGGATGGCTTCTTCACCGTCAGCGATGGCGTTTTTTACCGTTTGCAGACGGGAGGCTGTGCGACGGCGGAACGCCTCGTGCTCCTCGTGCATGGTTCTCGCTTTCTCCAGGACATCCTGCTGTGNCTCGTNTCCCTGCTCAAGTTCCTCAAGGCGTTTCACCTCGGCACGCGCCTCGCTGGCCAATCGGTGCGCGCGGTCGTTTTCTTCGGTACGCTGTTGGAGGATTTTTGGCAAAGATGCAGCGGCAGCTTTCCTTCGTTCGAGAATGGCGACGACGAGGTCTTCAGGCGTAACGGACAACAACTCCTCCGCCTGCATCGGTTCGGGGTGATTGTTCAACGTAAAAGAAACAACCCCTTGGCCCTGCTTACGGCGTGAAGGTGAAGAACCACTTCATCCACGCCATGGTATGGGAGGTGGCGTTGGGTTGGCGAAGCGAAACAGCCTCCTGATGATTCTCCTGCTTCTCCTCCCCGTGATTCACGTGGTTCAGGCTCAAGGGGGTGCGGTGCTCATCCAGACCGACTCGTTTTCGCTGGCCGACGGAGAAACCGTGCAAGACGCCAACGTCTCCGCCACGTTGGTGCTGCACGAAGGCATGGGCGCCAGTGCGAACGTTTCCATCCTGCTTCTCGTCGAATCCATGGAAGGTGAGGTCGTCAGCAATCGCACACAGCAAGTGCCAGAACTCAGCGCTCATGAAACCCTCAACCTGACCGTCACCTTTGTGGGTCTCCCCTACGGTCATAGCGTGTTGAACGCAACCCTCGTCGGTGAGGTGGGTGCCGACAACACCACCCATGCAGTGNCCGTCTCGGTGCCCGTNCAGCGGCTTCGTCCGCTGGCTGTGTCTCTCGGCGGCACGGGAAGCGTCGTCGCCGAAGGTGTGGACGTCAACGGCGATGCCACGGGGAACTTGACCCTCCGTGATGGCGATCGCCTGGCGGTTGCGTTTCCGGTCATCAACAACGGGGACGTCAACTGGACGGGCGGCGCCACCTTGGACCTCGTCAACGGTGAGCAACATGAGACGGTGGTCGTTTCCAATTTGAGCGTTCTCGCAGCGGCCTCGACCGTCGTCGAGGTGGCGCCTGCGATGATGATCGGCGAGGGTCTCGTGAACTGGTGGGTCAACCTCACGGGGGAACTCGGGGCTGAACCCGGCACCCATGCTTTGAACGGTTCATGGACGGTTGCTCCTCCTCCACTCCCTCTCCTTAACGGCGAGATGTCGTCCGATGCAGGTTCGGTTCAAGCCGGTGAGGTCATGACNATTTCGTTNNACGTTTGGAACAACGGGAGCNTGGCTTTCCAGGGAGGNCTGGCGTGCTCGAACGTGGACGGGGAACTGTTCAATTCCAGTTCGCTCAACNTGGCGCCCGGNGCATCGCAAAATTGGAGTTTCACCACTTCGGCCAAACCCATGGTGGTGTCTTGTGCTCCTTACAGTGGCCGCCTCGATTCCAGTTCAGCCATGCCGGTCACCCTGAGCATTGACATGCCCTCGGCCGTCTTCGAATCGGCCGGTTCAAGCGTCCCCTCCTTGGCCGGTGGACCGTGGCACAAAGGGGATGTTGTTTCTGCCAACATGCTCCTGAGAAACACAGGAAGCCTCGACGGTCGCGTTCGATTGACG
Organism: Methanobacteriota archaeon; assembly: GCA_002725275.1. The sequence continues at coordinate 23,621 of PBOE01000049.1, read as the reverse complement.
CTCGCGGCCGGCGCCACGCAAAGCCACGGGGAATGGGTTGTCCTGGATGAAGGTGCAGCCGGTGAAATTTTTGCATCGCTGCAGTTTCTCAACGACGGACAACAAGCCCTGAGTTGGTCGCTGGAGAGCGACGACGGCCTCGTCGTCGGTGAGGCTTCGGGCAACATCACAGTTACCGTCCGTCCGCAACAGTCCATCTCCGTCGCCATCGTTGATGTCGAGGAAACCTCCGAGGACGGTGTTCAATTCGCCGTTCACCTCGACTTGGACGAGGGGGTTGAACGCACGGTGCTCTTGCAAGTTGGCTACGAAGCGGGCGGAGCGTCGGTGTTCCTCCAAGAAAACAACCTCCAACTCCAAGGGGGCCTTCACGAGTTCACCTTCGCGTTCGGTGAAGTTGACGCCGACCAAATCGTGGCACAGGTTGCACCGGTGAACTGGCTGGTTGGCCCGGGTCCGCTGGCAACCTCGGCCTCCTTGCCCGACAGCAACACCCAATTTTGGGTTGAATTTGGCGCCACGACCGACCCGATACGACCCGTGCAGGGGGATGAAACACAAATCGACCTGACCTTCCAGCAATCGGGGCCGTTTCTGGATGCCCAAGGAGACCTTTGGATAACGGATGCTTATGGAACCCGGCTCGCAAAGGTCACTTCGCCCTCGTGGAACGGTGGTTCCCAAGCCACCCTCACGGTCAACATCGTCTGGCCCAAAGGCAGCAACGTCGGGCTGCAAGCGACCTGGCAAATCGACGGTCAACTGGTGTCCTCGGAGGCGACCTACGTCTCTGGAGAAGTCGTGGTGGAATCGTCCAACGACTTGCCATTCGGCGCCATGGTGCTGGGTCTTGCGCTGGGCGGGGCTGCGGTCCTGTTGCTTCGGCTTCAGGGACAGCGAGGCTCCGCTTCAACCAAGCGTCCCTCCTCTGCGGCCGCTTCAACTGCGCCGCCTACCAAGGTCGCAAGCAACGAAAAGCGAGAAGTTTCCTGCCCTGAATGCGATCGCCGGCTCCGTGTACCGGTGTCCTACGCTGGGACCGTGGGTTGCCCTGATTGCAGCCATAAATTTGCGGTGGAGGCCCAAGCTGCGCCTGCTCCATCCTCCACTTCCACGTCGGATTCAGATGATGATGATGATGAGGTGGTTGAGGTTCAAGAGGAGGCGGAACAAACGCCCGCCGAGAAAGTCGAGGTCAGTTGCCCGGAGTGCGCACAAATGCTGAGAATCCCCGGCACATATGCAGGCTCTGTTCGCTGTCCAGCCTGCACCCATGTGTTCAAATCCCACGAAGGTGTACGATAAACAGGGGTCGGACCATGGTTGGGCACTTCCAAGAGTTTGAGGATGAATACCTCGAAATGATGTATGAATTTCACGAAGAGACTCCGGGTGGTGTTGTTCGGACGGGGGATTTGGCCTCCAAACTCGGCGTGAGTCCTGCATCGGCCACCGAAATGGTCCAGCGACTCGCCTCTCGCGGCTACCTCGAATACATCCCTTACAAGGGCGCTCGCCTCACCGAAGACGGCCTCGCTCACGGCCAGAAAATGAAACGTCGCCATCGACTGGCAGAGGTCCTTCTCGAACTGCTCCCTTACGAAGGCAATCCGCATGAAACCGCCTGTCGGTTGGAACACGCCATCGATGACGACATGGAGGTCGCCCTGTCTCGTCTCATCACCAAAGACACCCTTGACCCGAGCGGCCGGATCATTCCAGAACCGACTGAAGACATCGCCGCCCGACTGAACGGCTTACCGCCGACATGTGCGTTGGCGGACATGGAGGTCGGAACCGCTGGTCGGCTCTCCGTTGTTCTGATGCCCGCAGGTGAGATGGAGGCCATGGCTCAAAGTGGGTTTGCTGCCGGTGCCCACATCACGCGGACCGAGGGTGGCTTTGCTCTGGAGAACGGTTGGGTCGCCCAGCTTTCGGAGGGCGCCATGAAGTCGGTTTTCATTGACATCATCGACCATTCGGTGTGAACACTTTAGAACACACCTCCTTCTCCCGATGCATGGCAGATGAGGTTCCACAAGCGGTGGAAGAAGACGAGGACGCACCTGTCGCCGAAGAAAAAAGCGGGTTTGGGTTCCAACTGTCCGAATCCATCGTCCACGCCATCGACCGGCAGATTGTCAGTTCGGGTTTACGTCTGATTCTGTTCTTGCCCGGGTTTGCGGCCTTCACGTTCTTCTTCAGTTGGGCGTTCGCACAAGCCTCGCCCACGTTTTGGGAAGCCAACATTGAACCCAACCTCGGGCTTGGTTTTTCCACGTTTCTGGCCAGTTTGGGGTTCGTGGTGGTGCTGGGTTACATCCTGGCCGTGGGTTTCCATCGATACCGTGTTATCGTCTCCCTTGCGACGTTTCACGACCGCGTGGACGCATCCAACGATGAGCATCGTTCGGTTCAGTCCCTTCACGGCTATGACGGGCTGTTGTATCAGTTACAGAATTCCATGGGCCATCACACCAAGTCCCTGGCCCTTTCTGTCCTGTCTGCAGTGACCCTTATCGCCGTGTTCTGGTACGGAACCGGGACGGTCTACGGGAATCTTTTCCTGCTTGTGGCGGCCTCGTTCCTGCTCCTTTCTGTCGGCCAACACCTCCCCACCAGAAGCGCGCCGTTCAACATGGTGGAGCAAACGGGGCTTCTGGCTGCCTACACGCCGCCCGTTCACCCTTCAACCCTGAACATGGTGTTCAACGACCTCATCAAAACACACATGGACCCGTTGCTCCGCTCCCAATACGACGAATACACCAAAGTGCTCGAAGGGTGCTTCAAGCGAGGCATTGATCGCAGTTTTGCCCATGAGAAATTTCTGATGACCCTCTACCGACACGCGACGGGGCTGGACCGAAAAACACTGGAATCGGAGATGGCCGAAATTCTGACCAAGAAAGGCATGGAGCACGTGTTTTCCAACGATACGTTCACCCTCGAGGCATGGCTGATCCTCCTCGGCCTCATCAACCAACGCTGTCCTGCCTTCTTCCGGATGGTTGACCGCCTCAAGCAGGATCTTGAAGGGGGACGCGAACCGGCCATGTCCGACCTCATCTTCGAAGTTGACATGGAGAACGTTGTCACCGACAAAGCGAACCTCTTCACCCTGTTCCACAACCTTTCTGACAAAACACGAACCGTGGTCTTCCGCGTCCAAACCCCGAATTTTGAACCCAAAGACCTCGCCCTGACGTACCGCCTTGAGCCGGGTGAGCAATACTGGTGGTCCTCCGAGGCGCTCCCGCTGGCAGCGGAAGGCAACGAAGACGTGTTGGGCAAGATGTCCGGTCTTCTCAAGGACAGCACGGTGTCTTGGCAAACCCTCATTCCGACCAGCGTTGGCGACGCCACCGTCTCCGTTCGACTGGAGGAGACCAACGGTGAGTTGCTGCTGGGACGTCAAATCAACGTTCGCGTTCGTGCTGAATTCCGTCAGTGGTTGCGGTCCACCGGCACCTACGTGTCGTACCTGTTCGGCGGCCTCGGTTTGGTGGTGGCCAGCATCCGCTTCGTGATGGTGCTGCTCAACGATGTTGGTGCCTGATAGCGAGCCCTCGCTCAGCCATAGGCTTGAAATGGAGAAGGTGGTGGAGGCTTCATGCGCGGCATGCCCAAAGATGCTGAGAAAAACCCTGACGCAGACAAACTTGCGGAACTCAGGGACATGGAAGCCAAGGTCCGCAGGATGCGAGACAATCGAAATTCCCTTCGTGATCAGGGCAAAGCGATGGCCAAGAAGCGAAACGCCGTTCAAGACCAATACAAGGAGCATCGAGAAAAGCTGACGCTGATGAAAGCGGAACTCGATGCCATTCACGCCGAGCGAAACGTGCACCGGGCAAAGCGAGACGCCGTGAATGAGCAACTTCGTGATCTCTTCGCACAGGTCAAAGGTCGTCGCGGCGAACACGGCGAGAAGAAATCGGCCACGGCTGAATATTCTCAACTCTTGAGTCAAATCAACAACCTCGAAGAGCAATTCCAAACCACGTCCTCCAGCACCAAGAAGGAAAAAGAGACGATGGAACGCATCAAGCGGATGAAGCGCCGTGCGGAGGAGTTGGAACCCGAAGTGGCGAAATTTGAGATGGTCGCCGTTGACCTCTCCAACCTTGACGAAGCGATTGCGACGCTCAAAGCGGAATCCGACGATGCGCACAACCTCTACGTGGAGGCGCTCAAGCGAGCCGACGAAAAGTGGGCCGAATACAAAGAAGCTCTCGACCACCGTGATTTCCTCAAGGCAGAGGGTGACCGACACCACAACGAATCGGTGGAATTCCACGAAAAGGCCAACGCCATTCACGAGAAGATCGACGAACTGATGGTCAACGTGAACAAGGCTCGAGACGAACTCAACATGGCTCGCCAGGAGCGTGAGTCTTGGATCACCGACCACAACAAGTCCGTGAAGGCCGAGATGAAAACCGGAGCAGAATCGGACGAGGTTGCCGACATGCTCGTTCAGTCCCTGCTTTCAGACGGTGAGCTGGTCTTTGGCGGTGTTGGCCGAGAGGACAACACCCAGAAATCCAAGCGCGGCGGCGCCTCCTCGAAGAAGAAAAACATGCGCCGCATGGGTCCCATCCGCCGACGCTGAGGTTGTTCGATGTTGGGCATCATCATGGCCGGTGGCCAGGGCAGCCGGTTGATGCCGTTGACCGCCACCCGGCCCAAACCAATGGTGGAAGTGCTGGGTCGTCCCGTCATTGATTTTGTCAAAGACGCCATGGTGGAGGCGGGTATCGAAGAGATCGTTGTCACGACCGGATACCGAGGTGAACAACTTCGGGCTCACGTCGACGGTTGGTCGACCACGCTTCCCGACGGTCGCTCGATTTCGGCCCGCATCAATCAAGAAACCACGCCGATGGGAACGGCAGGAAGCGTTGGCCTCCTGCGCGACCACATCACCACCACCTGCGTTGTTGGGTCAGGTGATTCGGTGGCTTCCTTTGACATCGCTTCATTGTTGGCGGCTCACCGGACAAACGGAGCAAAGGTGACCATGGCGCTTTGGGAGGTGGACAACCCGTCCGAGTTCGGCATCGTGGGCCTTTCTGGCGACCAAGCGGGTGAGGTCGATGGCGATTTACGCCAAGGCTACATTCGCCGTTTCTTGGAAAAGCCGTCCCCTGAGGAAGCGTTCAGCAACGTCATCAATGCTGGCCTTTACATCCTCGAGCCGGAGGTGTTCGACCACGTTCCGGTCGGCGAAAAATTTGATTTTAGCAAGCAACTCTTCCCCAAATTACTCGAGTTGGGATGGCCAATGTACGCACAAACCATCGACGGTGTTTGGTTTGATGTCGGTCATCCGTTTGAACTCATTAACGCACAGGCTACGCTGATGCAGCGCTACGATGAACTCCCGTTTTCCTACCCGGAAACCTACGCTCAGGACGGCGACGTGTTGTGCGCAAGCAGTGCCAAGGTGACGGGTTTGGTTGCCCGTTCCGTGCTCGGTCCGTTCACCGTCGTCAGCGATGAAGCGTCGGTGGTCGATTCCATGTTGATGGAGGGGTGCCGTGTTGAGCAACGGGCTCAGGTGACTGGCTCGGTTATCGGTTGCAATGTCATTGTCCCTGCCGGCACGACCGTGGAGTCCTGCGTCATCGGCGATGGTGCTGTCCTCCAAGCCGGTGCAACCTACACGGACCAAAAAATCAGCAACCCTGTGGGACCGTAGGAAAAGCATCTAAGAAGGGCGGGTGAAGGCGTCAGGTCGAAGCCCATGAGTTCTCCACCCCACCGAACCTACGAACGAACGTGGGCTGAAATTGAGAGCATGCTCGAGCAGGCCACTGAAAAAATGCATCAGTGGAAGGAATGGTACGACATGTGCAAATCGGAGGACGACAAGGACGGGATGAAGGAAGCCGCTCGAAATCACAAGGCGCTTCAAGGCGTGGTGAAGACGCTCAAGTGGACCCTCGGAGAAGAGGGCATCGATGACCCGCTGAGTTGAGAACTCACCAGCCACGCTGGTCCAAACGAACCTCGAGGGTTTCGAGTTCATCGCCCTTCATTGGAATGCCTTCCATCATGGCCATGGCTTCAGCAACCTTGCTGGGTTCGTCGTAGTGCGCCGTGGCCATGACGATAGCGTCGGCCATCGTGGGCGGATCGCTTGACTTGAAGATGCCAGAGCCGACGAAAACACCGTCCATGCCCATCTGCATCATCAACGAGGCGTCAGCTGGGGTGGCGATGCCACCTGCAGAAAACGTGACGACGGGGAGGCGGCCGAGGCGGTGGACGTCGTCCAACACGGAGCGAACACCGGCGTGCATGTCATCGCCAATCGGCCCGAAGGGGGTACCCAAGTGTGTTCCGGGGAGCTCGGAGTGGGAGGCAAGGACTCGGTATCGTTCCATGATTTTCTCGGTGGCGAGGTCCAATCCGTGATCGTCAAGGGACTGAACCTGTTGAATTTCTTGGTCGATGAGTCGTGCGTGGGTCACCGCGGCCACCACGTTGCCGGTTCCAGCCTCGCCCTTGGTGCGAATCATGGCAGCGCCTTCCCAAACACGACGAACGGCTTCACCAAGCCCGGTGGCGCCGCAAACGAAAGGAATGCTGTAGTCGTGTTTGTTGATGTGGAAGTAGGGGTCGGCTGGCGTGAGAACTTCGCTTTCGTCCACCATGTCAACGCCCATCGCTTCCAAAATTCGTGCCTCACCGTCGTGGCCGATACGCGATTTGGCCATCACGGGGATGGAGGTGCAGTCGAGGATGCCTTGAATCATGTCGGGGTGGCTCATTCGAGCGACGCCACCCGCTTTTCGGATGTCAGCTGGCACGCGTTCGAGCGCCATGACGGCGACGGCTCCAGCGTCTTCTGCCACGGCGGCTTGTTCAGGGTTGACAACGTCCATGATGACGCCGCCTTGTTGCATTCGTGCAAACCCTCGCTTGAGGAGGTCGCTGCCTTTACGGAACTGAGAAAAGTCGGTTTTCATGGTGCTCACGGGTCAGCCTGGTCGGCCTCCCTTATGACGGTTGGTTCTTCGTCGTGTGGCCGCTTCAGTCTGCCAGGACGGGGGAGTCGCCTTCAGCGATTTCAGCGTCGATGGATTCCTCGGCGTTTCGGTCGATCCACGCCTCTTCTCCCTCGGGCACATCGGTGTCAGCGAAAATGGCGTCCACGGGGCATTCGGGGATGCAGGCGCCGCAGTCAATGCACTCATCGGGGTCGATAACGAGGTACGTTTCGGCCTCACGGAAGGCTTCGACCGGGCAAACAGCAACGCATTCCTGATACTTGTGGTCTACGCAGGGGGATGTGACAACGTGGGGCATGATGATTCCTCAGCCATGCCACGACGAATGGCCTACTTAATCTCTTGTCAGCACGAGATTTTGGTTTCGGACCACCGAAAAAATGGCTTAATTTCGCCGACGAGCCAGCCACCAAAGTCCGCTCCCAAAAACGGTGAACAGAAGCAGGGCGGCAACGGGAAGAGCCGCACCGTCAAACACGGAGGCGGTCGCCGTGTCGCCGACTTTGTTTGTGGTGTTTTCAGACGCGTTGACCTGCTCGGTGATGTTCTCTGAGTCCTCGAGATGGCCCGTCGGGGAGGCGTCGCATGCGTCAGGCACACCGTCGCCGTCCGTGTCCTGTGTGTCGTCTCCTTCGCACACGTCTTGGTCATCGGCGACGCCGTCGCCGTCGCTGTCAAGGAGGTCATCGCAACCGTCCGGTGTTCCGTCTGCGTCTTGGTCCATGGCGTCGTCGTGCCCCTGACAGCGATCCTCCGCGTCTGCCGCTCCATCGCCATCTTGGTCGATCAGGTCGTCACATCCGTCCGGTGTTCCATCCTCATCTTGGTCCACGGCGTCGTCATGTCCTTGACAACGGTCGTCTGAGTCTTTGACTCCGTCATCGTCCCTGTCAACAAAGTCATCGCAGGCGTCGGGGGTGTTGTCCTGGTCGAGGTCCAGGTTGTCATCCCCGGCAAGGCATCGATCGAACGGGTCGGGGACGCCATCGCCGTCCGTGTCATCCACGCAACCGTCGCCATCTCGATCCCAACCCCACGCCACTTCTGACGGGCAGCGGTCGTTCCACTGCTCGAGGTAAGTCCCGGATGAGATGGTTTGGCCGGTAGCGTTCAGGTAGCCCGAGGTGTAGTGCGTGGCTTTGAAAATCGCGTTGGCGGTGCTCCCCGCCCGATTTCCTTCCGGAATCACTTCACCCTGCGTGAACGGTCCACTCGAACCGATGGGGCCGATGTAAGTCCAGACGATATCACCCTCCGGCGAGACTTCGTAGAGGGTGCCTTGCGTGCCGTAGGTCACCAGCACGTGGCCGTTGGGCAAAGCCTGTGCGCCGGAGATGGAACCGGCGTACATGGCTTCGCCTTGGTCCCACGACCATGCGGGTCCCGGGGGGCCGTAGGTCCCGTTTTCTTCAAGCGTGTAGGAACCGTTTTCCAAGGTCGGTTGGATGATGTCAACCGAAGAGTAGGCTGGATATCGTCCGTTTCCATTGTTGAACACGATGAGGCCACCTTCTTGGCCGTGCCCCGCCTGAATCCACTGAACGTCGTGTTGGGCGAACAGTTGCTGATCGCTCGACAGGCCTCGATCGTACACTTGTGGGTTACCCCAGCGATACAGGATGTCCCCACCTTTCCCCGACACGCCTCCGGTGCTGCCGGCGGCTTCCTCCGTGGTGGTGCTGTGGTCGATGATGTACACCTCGTTCATGCTGCGGCAAGAGAGCGCGATTTGGTCGAGATGGGGGTTGTAATCAATGCCGTTGCAGTGCATCCAATCGGCGCGACCCGCTGCGTTTCCTGTTCCGCCCATGTAATTGATGTCGATTTTTCCAGGGTTGTCAGCCACCACCCCGAAGTTGTCTTTTGTTTCGTCGTAGTCCTGAACAAGATGGTCCCATGCATGCCATTTCCATACGATTTCTGCATCGTTGGTGCCGACGGGTTTTACTTCGATGATGTGGTCGGGCCAGACGTTGTTTTGGCCGCCGGGTGAATCGCTGGCGATGGCTGGATTGCGGCCGGCCTGAAGTGCCTCTTCTTCGCTCCGGTCTTCCCAAGCGATCATCAAGATGTTCCCGTTGGGCATCGGCTCAATGTCGTGGTGCGTAATGACGTCGACGCGGTCGTAGCTCCACGACCACTCCAGCGTCCCGTCCCATGCGATTCGCTCAACTTTCCCGGACGTGCCCCCACCGGAGAAGTTTCCAACGGCGTTGTTGGCGTTGTTGGCCGTTCGGAGCAAGTCACCGTCGGGGAGGAGGTAGGCGGAAAGGGCCGGCCGGTGTTCCCCGGGCGAAGTCCAATGATGCACGTATCGCCCCTGGTGGTCGATGAGGTACGTGGTGTTGGAGGGGATGGGAGAAAACAACGTGTAACCCAGCGCCGCGCCCTCCTCGCACATGACAAGACCCATGGTCCAGTTGGTGCGGTCGGCGTTGCAGGTTGGGGTTGGGCGGTGGGTCTCCTCGGTGTGTTCGCCCACGCTGATGGGAACCCACATCAGCATCAACGCGACCAAACACAACGACACCAAGGTGCGATGCTCATCGACGTTCATGGGTGCAACCTCGCTGCGAGCTCGAGGGCCTCGTCGAAGGTGGCCCGCAACTGATCCTCGGCTGGCAATCCCGAATAGAGCTCAAATTTTGCCTGGCCTTTGACCGTGCCTGCTTCAGTGCTGTCCACCAGTTTTGGGTTTCCTTCGATCAGGGAGTCCATGCTCAGTCGGAAGTGCAGCACGCGTTGGTGATCGAGCCGCTGATCAAATTCTTCCATCAACTGACGCAAGTTCGCCTCACCAAGTCGTGCAAAGGAGCGGGCGGCTTGCCGCTTGTTCGACGTCGATGCTTTCACGAGCGTGAGTTCTGGCCCGTGGAAGGAACGGGTGCGGTCAAGTTCCACGGCGTCCTCATCGCCGATGAGCCACGCCAGCGCATCCGCCAGCACGTCGACGTTGGAAACGGCGCTGGCCGTTGCCCTCCAAGTGATGTGATGGAGCCCCACGGTGCTCTGGTGTCCGGCGAGGGTCAAGAGGTTGCCGAACCGTGGTTTACGACGTCGGTGTGGCGATGAGGCCCATTCAAATAGGGGAGGTGAGTCGGCAACCTGCAAGTGGGGTAGCCCCCGCAAGACACACCGAGTTGAACGACATGGCGAAGAAAATCAGTGCAAAGGCACGTGCAGCAGCGCGTAAACAACGTGACAAGTGGAAGACGAAGCGATGGTACACCATCCGTGCGCCTCGGCATCCATGGGATTTCAAGCGAATTGGCGAAACAATCGGTGAGTCTGACGAACACATCATCGGCCGCGTCTACGAGATGACGCAGCAGGAATTTGACGGTAACTTCTCCAAGATGCACGTCGTGATGCGATTCCGCGTCACGGAGTGTGTGGGCCAAGATGCGCTTACCACCTTCATCGGCCACCACCACCAAACCGACCACACCCGTCGACAAATCCGACGCTACCGTGGCAAAGTGGACGACGTCGTTGACGTGGTGACCACCGACGGTTACCTCGTCCGGATGAAGCCGCTCATCATCACCCAGCAGCGCGTGCAGACCTCGGTCAAGCAAGACATGCGAACTCGCGCCCGGGACATCATCATCGCCTTTTGTGCCAAGAACACGTACTCGGATGTTCAGCGAGCCTTGCTCGACGGCAAACTTGAGGACGAGATCGAAAAAGGCGTGAAGTCAATCTACCCCGTTCGCTCGGTGGCCGTCCGGAAGAGTCAGCTCCTGCAAGAAGGTGTGGTGGCTTCCGACGGCCCAACCCTCGATGAAATTCACGCCCAGGAAGAACGCCAGGCCGCCGAACTGAAGGCGAAGAAGGCGGCGGCCCTCGCTGCCGCCATGGCTGAAGAAGCAGGCGAGATGGATGAAGAAGCCGACGACGACGGCGAGGAGGCCGTTGAGGCCGAGGCTGAAGCCGAGCCTGTTCAAGAGGAAGCAGCACCCGCTGAAGAAGCCGCACCTGCTGAGGACGCCGGGGCTGACTACGACAGCATGACGGTTGCCGAACTCAAAGAACTCCTCAGGGCCGCTGGCAAGCCGGTCTCCGGAAAGAAAGCCGACCTCATCGCTCGTCTCAACGAGTGAACGACCCGCCACCGAGGCTGAACGCCGCAGGTTTGAGAAATGGGGACACGGAGGCTCGTGCATGCGTTTGGGCGTCATTGGTGGAACCGGCATGGTCAACTTGGATTTGCGTCAGCAACTCGGTGACAGCGGTACGTTGCTGCGACAGGATGACGTTGAGGTGGAGACGGCGTTTGGGCCGGTGCCCTTGCGCCTCTGTACGGTTCAAATCGGACAAGACGAACATGAAGTGGTGTTCCTCCAGCGACACCACAACGACACGGGCCACGGTCGACCGCCCCACATGATCAACCACAAAGCCAACCTGTCAGCGATGCACGGCGCCAACGTTGAGGCGGTTTTGTCCGTTTGTTCCGTGGGGGCCATCGCTTCCACGTTTCCGCCGGGGAAGGTCGCCCTTGCGGACCAGTACATCGATTTCACCGGTGTCTCAACCACGTTTCATGACGGTGAAGCGACCTTTACGTCGGCCACCGTTCCTTTCAGCCCGTCGCTGAACGAGCGGTTGGAAGCCATTCTTCGAACGCAGCAACCCGAGTTTGCGGATGGTCCGTTCCGCTACATCTACTGGTTAACCCAAGGTCCTCAGTTTGAAACCGTCGCTGAGGTGGACGCCATTGAGCGATTGGGCGGGGACATGGTTGGCATGACGATGCCCAGGGAGGCCAAGCTTGCGCTGGAACTTGACCTTCCCTACGCTGCCGTGTGCATTTCGTCGAACTGGGCAGCAGGCCGGGACCCCACTGACAGCGAAAAAGCGCTTGACCATCTCGATGTGTCCGCACAGGCCAACGACCGCCTCAGTCCCGTCTGGGCCTGCATCACGGGCTTGCTCACGTGACACAAACATGATGGACGGAAGTCGCTGAAACCCTGCCATGAACGGTCGTTCTGTGGAAGGATGGATGGCGCACGAGCCGGCGGACGAATGGGACGTCATGATGAAGAAAGTCGCAGCGTTTCATGCAAAACATGACTTTGCCGGCCAGAACGGCCACGATATGGGCTACCGATTGGCGTTGACCATCGAGGAGTTGGGTGAACTGGCCGCCGCAGTCACGAAAGGAAAACCGCTTGAGGAGTGTGCTGAGGAAATGGCCGACGTGCTCATTCTCCTGATGGGGCACAGTTTGGCGATGGAGTTGGACTTGAAAGCCGCTTTTGAGAAGAAATATGCGCGCATCATGAAGCGCGAGGCGCTCCAAGGACGACTTGGTGTTCGAGTGACCGAATATCGTCCGGAGTGATCAAGCGATCCAGTGCTGAAACGTCATGGCGTGCTCGTCCCGTTCACCGGGTTCCACGCGTCGCTCGGTCAGGAGATAGAACTCGTCGGTGTTAATCGCCGGTGCGTAGGTGTCAGCGTCCTCCACGACGGTGTGTATGACGGTGCGGTGGATTTCTTTGGCGTAGGGAAGAAACAGGGCGTAGATTTCGCCTCCTCCGATGATCATCACGTCATCTTCATCCGAGAGCGCCATCACCTCGTCAAACGACATCGTCTCCACCTCGGCCTCAACCCCTTGACGAGTCATGACCACGTTGCGACGATGGGGAAGCGGACGGCCGAGGCTCTCCCATGTTTTTCGCCCCATCACCACGACCTTGTTGAGCGTGGTCTGCTTGAAGTGCTTGAGGTCAGTCGACTGCCGCCACGGCAGGTCCCCACCTTTTCCGATGGCGCCGTTTTCGTCGCAAGCGAAAATCATTGACAGCATGGGAACCCCTCAAACGGAAATGGGCGCTTTGATGTGAGGGTGGTGCTCGTAGCCGACCACCTCGATGTCGCCGTAGGTGAAGTCGTCAATGTCCTTGATGGCCGGGTTCAACTTCAGCGTTGGGAGCGGCAGAGGCGTGCGCGTGATTTGCAAGCGTGCTTGGTCGAGATGGTTGTTGTACAGGTGGGCATCGCCCAGCGTGTGGACAAACACACCCGGCTCAAGGCCACACACCTGCGCCATCATGTGCGTCAGAAGGGCGTACGAGGCGATGTTGAAGGGAACCCCGAGAAACACGTCGGCGCTGCGCTGGTAAAGTTGACAGTTTAACCGCCCCTCAGCCACGTGGAACTGGAAGAAGGCGTGGCACGGCATCAGCGCCATCTCGTCGAGTTCGCCAACGTTCCAGGCCGACACGATGATTCGACGGCTGTTGGGGTTGGTTTTGATGGTCTCAATCGCCTGTTGCACCTGGTCGATGATCCGGCCGTCCTTGGTCTCCCAACGGCGCCATTGTTTTCCATAGACGGGCCCAAGGTCCCCGTTTTCGTCGGCCCACTCGTTCCAGATCCGCACGCCGTTGTCCTGAAGGTACTTCACGTTGGTCTCGCCCTTGAGGAACCAGAGAAGTTCGTGCACGATGGAGGGCAGGTGGAGTTTCTTGGTGGTCACCATCGGGAACCCCTCCGCAAGGTCGAACCGCATTTGGTAACCGAATACCGACTTGGTGCCTGTCCCCGTTCGGTCGCCTTTGTCGGCGCCTTGGTCGAGGATGTGTCGCATCAGGTCAAGGTAGGTTTCCACAGGACCACCTGTCTCAAACCAGCGGAGGAAGCACTTAGGCGTTGTTCAAGCCCTGAAGGCGTCATCGGGGAGGAACAGAAGATCGCTGGGGACACTCGGCCGTTGAGCGTAAGCGACCAGCGCCTCCGGAGGGACCTCGGCAAACAGAGGAGCCGTGTATCGTTTGACAGCTTCAATTTCCATGCCTTTGCAGGTGTAGCATCGACGGCAGAAGCAACACAGCATGTCAATGGCGGCCTGCGGAATCCCCAGGGCCAACGCTTGTCGGATGTCTTCGATTTCTTCGATGTCTTCGAGGGTGAGGTCGATTTTCCCCAAGCGCAATCGACGTGCTCGCTGTTCAATTTGGGCGGCCTGAGCAAAATCTCGCAGGGTGTGGGGCGTCGCACCGTCCGGCCAGTTGGCTTCGCCCAACAACACCAAGGACACCAGGGCGTCGGCGATGGCACAACCTGGATGGTTCATGTTGTAGAGGACGCAGACTCGCTCCACGGTCCCGACCGATCGATTTCGTCCCCGGTGGATGTGGACCTCGAGATGCGGGTCGCGTCTGATGAGAAAACCAAGGATGGTTTTCACCACGTCGATGCGGAGTTCGAAGCCGTCCAAGCCGGCGACGAGGTTGGTGTTTCCGGTGAGGGCACACACTTCACGACTCCATGTTTTGGTGCCGCTGACGACCTCCTCCAGCAGGTCCAAGCCTCGTAGTTCAGCGCTGATCCGGTCGGCGGTGGCCTGATACCCACCGTCCTCGGGTGCTGAGATTTTTAACAGGCCAAAGGGGGTATGGTGCAGGCTCACGGTGTTCATGGCTTGCGACCGTATTTCTACTCTCAAGGTGCGCCGAGCGCCGTGAGCGAGGCCATGAGTTGGTCGGTGAAGGTTCGGTACATTCGAGCCAACTCCGAGCGGACTTCGTGGTCTTCCGCCTGTGCCAGGGATTGAAGCGAGGCAGGCGTCATGTTGCCGCCGTCGGCGGAACCCAACCATTGCAGCCACGACACCCCTTCGCCAGCGTTGACGTCAAAACGTCGATGAAGGCGAGGCCATTTGTGGTGCTGCGGCTCCATCACTTCGCGAGTCCCCACCAGAGCAATCGGCACAACGACAGCGTGCGGGTGAGCCGCAGCGAGTCGTGCGACGCCCGTTTTTCCAGGCAGCAAAAACGGGGCTTCCTTTCGCTTTGAACGGGTGCCTTCGGGAAAGATGCCGAGCGCCTTCCCGTTGATGAGAATGTTAGCGGCGCCTGCGAGCGCATCGCTTCCGCCCGCCTCACGATGGGTCTCAATTTGGCCCGTAGCGTGCATGACAAATCGTGTCATGGGGTTGCTGAAATGCCCGTCCTTGGCGAGGTAATGTGTGGTTCTGCGGGCGGCCGCGATGACGGCGATGGGGTCAACATGGGAGAGGTGGTTGGCTGCAAGAATGGTGGCGCCCGTTCGAGGTATGCGGTCGGCCCCGTGAATTCGCCACCGGAGCAACGGTCGAAGGGCCGGGGACAAAAACATCCTCAGGGCGGAATACACGGGTGTTTTGGGAAGAGGTTGAGGACTTGGCTCGATGGCCCAATGCTCCCGCAACGCCGACCACGCCGCTTCGAGTTCCTTCGTGCTGCTCACGTTGAATGTTCTTCAGGTGGGGGTTTTGATGTTTATTCAGTGCATCCACCCTCTGCGGCTGATTTCACGGGTGATGAGTGGTCCGAGGACAAGCGTGAAAGGGCAAGGGCAGGAGCGTACGCCATGGGCAAGACCCAACAACGGAGCCTCTCGGTCTTTTTGGGGTTCCTCATCGTATCGGTGGTCGCTCACCCGGTGGCTCTTGCAGAGGCTGCTTGGGAAGAGGACGGGTGGCTTCGGACCTCGTTTGCCAAGGAACGACTTGACCTCGGCGACGAATTTGGATGCTACGGCATGCCGGGGCTCTCCTGGTCCAACGACCCCGGTGCGGTTGCCAACGCATGCAAGACCTACATCGAAGAGCGTACCAACGCCAGCCGTTGGGGCGTTTCACCCCTCTCCATCTTCACGCCCCCTACGCTCACGATGGCCGATCACACCAAAGTAGCGAGCCAGGGGTTCGTCGTTCACGGGGACGAGACCGGCCTCGAAGACACGGCATGGCACGATGAAACCGACCGTCCCGCTGACCTCTGGGAGTGGTACAACTTGGGCCGTCGAGGTGGAAGCCTCGAGAAAGGCATCGCTTCCCTTGAAGACCTGCAAACGGAGGTTGAAGCCGGTGGTTTGGTGAACCTCTACTGGATCGGTCGCGTGAACGACGCCACCGTCCGGCACGACCGTGATGTGCTTGCCTACCTGGACGAGGCTCCCAACGTTTGGCTTACCACGTGGGGTGAGGCCTGGTCTTCTTGGTCTGGGAAGCGATGCTACGAATACCAGCGGGACGTCGCCGAAGTTGAGGGGAAGACGGTCATCACCTTCGAATCAAAGGAAACAGAGGTTTGTCGTTCGGTGTTTGACGAGTTGCCGTGGAACGTTCCCTCGACCTGGCTCATCGACGTCGAAGGTGCATCGGTCTCCGAGGTCTCAACCCACGGCACTTCCTTGCGACTTCCCTCTATAGAAGGAGAGAAAGTGGCCAAGGAAGGGTGGAGGCAACAAGCGGACGGGACGTTGGTGCTGTCCGTCCTCAACGGGCATGCCGTGAACATCACGGTAAACGCCACCGGGATTGAACACGACATCCTCGCTCAGACCGAGTTCTTCAACAATCATTCAGCGGCCGTCACGGTCGCTGGCCACGAGACGACGGATCTGTTCAAATGGGCCAAGCGATTTGTTGACGACACCGATGTTCGGTTCACTTGGTTGGTTCAACCGCGGCCTGCCGAGGCCGCTGATGCATGGATTCCGTACGCCGTGATCGGTGTTAGCGTTTTGACCGTGTTCATCATGCTGGGTGTCCTCGGACGAGAGGGCCTCGGACCCTGGTCAAGTTTGGCGAACCGAAAGGGGAGCAAAAAGGCGTTCTCGGAGGAGGAAAACAAGCGAAGCCTTGATGCTGACGAGGAAGCCGAGTAGGTTTGGAGGAAGCACACATGGCTCAAGACGACCTCGTCATTGATCCTTGGGGCAGCGCCCAATCCACCGATTATGATCGAATCATCGACCGGTTCGGTCTCACGTCGATGGAGGGCGTCCAACTTGATTCACCGTCCAAACTCCATCGACG
Source organism: Methanobacteriota archaeon (assembly GCA_002725275.1). The sequence continues at coordinate 6,782 of PBOE01000049.1, read as the reverse complement.
CGGCATTGTGTTCGCTCACCGAGACGTGGACCAAATCCTCGAGGCACAACGCACAGGAGCTCCCTTCGGTGTCCTCACGGGTTTGATGCCGAGTGGCCAAATGCACCTTGGCCATTCCATGGTGGTTGAACAGGCCAGGTGGTTCCAGGAGCAGGGCGGCGACGTCACCATCGCCGTGGCTGACCTTGAAAGTCAAGCGACCCGAGGTGTTTCGCTGGCGAAGGGGCGCACCGTGGCTCTCGAGGAGTACATTTCGCACTATGCAGCCTTGGGCCTCGATCCAGCGAAGACCAACGTCTACTTCCAATCCACGCGCCCCGTCGTTCAGCGCTTGGGCTTCCAGCTCGGTAAGCGAACCAACCTCAGTGAATTTGAAGCGATTTACGGGTTTTGTGGAGAAACCAACCTGGCGCATGTCCAAGCCCCTCTTGTCCAAGTCGGTGATATCTTACACCCACAAATCGACGAATACGGCGGTCTCCGACCCATCGTTGTGCCCGTTGGCGTTGACCAGGACCCGCATCTTCGCTTGACCCGCGGTCTGGCCTCCAAAACCAACTGGTTCAACCTGCGTGAGTCCTCGTCAAGAGGATGGCTCGTCAGCCTCTCGGTGCACGATGAGAACGCCGAGGTGTTCGGGCAACTCCCCAACGGTCGGGTTGACAAAGCCAAAGTTGCCGCCGTGTTTGACCGGGTCGTTGAAGCCGTTGCAGCCTTGGGTTTCTCTGACATCATGTCCAGTCCCAAGCAAGGCACCGTTCACATTCCATCAGCCACCTCACGGGACAAGCACGCCCTTCGCATGGCCCTCTTGCGCCTTGAGCGGTCCTTGGGCGGTCCGGGGTTGATGGCGCCTTCATCGACTTACCATCACTTCGCTGTGGGGATGACCGGGGACAAGATGAGCAGCAGTCAGCCCAAAACCACCTTGTTTCTGCGGGACGATATCGCCACGGTCGAGAAGAAGATCAAGCGGGCGTTCTCCGGAGGCCAACCCACCGTTGAGGAACACCGTCGTTTGGGTGGCAACCCCGACATTGATGTTGCCTATCAGTACATGATGTACTTCTTCGAGGAAGACGACGCCTACCTCGGTGAAATCAACGCTGCGTTCAGAGCCGGAACGTTGCTGGCAGGTGAGATGAAGCAACTTTGCATCGAGCGGGCCACGGCATGGATGGCCAACCTCCATGAGATGCGCGACCAAACCGCCCATCAGGTGTCAGCGTTCCTCGCAGAAGATTCACGCTGAGGTCGTCGTGTCGTCGGTTGAAAACACCGCAGGGTCAGGTCCAACGGGAAGGGTGGCCAACTCGTCCTCCGTCAGCGGTCGCTCCTCTGCATCGGGGTGGAGAATCATCGAATGCCCGTGCGGATCGAGGAGCAAGAGGGTTACGGGTTCGGCCTCGGGCCCACCCAAATTGGCGAGGGTCAGGGTCATGTGCTGCAGCGTGGCCATCTGCTCCATCAGGGCGTCGCGTTCCGTTCCTTCGGCTGCCAAGAATTGGTTTGAGAGGTCCCGTTCCACCATGTTGATGATCTCTTGAAACCGGTGCAAGACGCCCTCGACGTTGGAAACATAACCGGTGGAACTCGTTCCGGGGTTCACTTCCAGATCCAACTCGGGAACGGACACGGTGCAGGACGATGAACGGACGACACGCGCCCGGAGTTTTTCCTCTTCATCGATGACCATCGACCAGCCACCTGCTTTTTTCCCCTCGGCGGGAATGAAATCGGTTTGCCTCCACCCGCAGTCGTGGCACAGGATGGTGACCTGCGTGTGCTCGCCAAAGTAGGGGATCTCATCGATGTGGGCGATCATGTTCACGTTGCCCGATGAGGAACAAATCGGGCACGGGAGGTCGATCGATTGCTCCTTCATCCGTACACGTCCTTCAGGTCGTCGGCATCAACGGCGAACCCTTCCATCTCCGTCCCTCTGATGCCCCGACAGCCCTGTGGGAGCAGCAGCAGACGGGTGTCCGTGATGCGAATGATTTGACCTTGAACGTCCCCTTCCACAAATTGATGGAGCATGGTCAGCGCCTGGTTAAACTCCGTTGTTCGCTTCATCATTCGCTTCAACTCCACCACGCATCCGTGTCCATCGGCCACCCAATCCATCAGTTGACCGCACCCCGTCAAATCGAGCAGCGTGGAATTGTGAAGCACCATTTCTCCCTCGTAGAGCGGGACCGGGGCGTTCGGGTACAACTGACCCAAGTTGTGGTACGTCACCTCACCCCTCGGCATTCGCGATGCGGGTGTCCGAGAGGCGCTCGGCATGGAAAAACTGCGGGGGCCAAGACCGGCCTTGGGAGCAGGCGCCTGTGCAACCGTGGTTTGGTCCAGTTTGGCTTCTGCAGCCTCCAGGAGGTCGAGGTCCGGCATTTCAGGAACCGACGGTTTGGTCGGTGGTGGTGAAGCAACGGGTTGTGAAAAGGCATCGAGCGAAGACTGGGCTTCGTCTTTTTCTTTCCGCCTTCTTCGCCGCACAGCTGACGGTCAAAGACGAGGCTTCTTCAACACTCCCCCGCTTTTTTAGAACGGCGCCGGATTTGGTTTGTGGATGGCTTCATCCGTTGCAACCAGACCCTCAATGCCCAAGGTTCAAGAAGTGTCGGGAAAGTGAAGGGAACATGTCAGAACACCAGACCGTCATGAAGACGGGAACCAGCACCGTCGGTATCACCTTCAAGGGAGGCGTCGTGGTTGGTGCCGACCATCGTGCCACCATGGGGCACTTCATCGCCAACAAGAGCGTGCAGAAGTTGTTCAAGATCGGGCACAACCTCGCCCTGACCACGGCCGGCTTGGTCGGTCATGCCCAGTCGTTGTCCCGGACCCTTGCGGCCGAAGTGGCGCTGTTTGAATTGCGCCGCCAACAGCCCATGACCGTGAAGGGTGCCGCTACCCTGACGGCCAACATTCTGGCTGGACGTCCCCACTGGGTCCAACTCCTCATTGTCGGTGTGGACGACGACGGTGGCCACGTCTATTCCATCGACTCCGCTGGCGGGTCGATTCCCGACGCCTACTGTGCCACTGGCTCTGGCTCTCCTTACATGTACGGTGTCCTTGAGGACGGTTTCAAGGAGAACATGACGCAAGCGGAGGCGTTAAAACTGGCGGCGAGAGCACTTCATGCATCGGGACAGCGTGATGCGGCGTCCGGCAACGGCATGGATTTGGCCGTCATCACGCCCGATTCCGGCTACCAGCAAGTCTCCCAAGACGACATTGCAAAACTCCTGAAGTGAGTCTCATTCTCCCGCGGCGCTGCCGCTTAACGCCCCTTTCGGGGTGTGCTGTGGTCCATGTTGACTGCGGGAGCCAGAGGTGAACATCATGCAAATGACCTACCGGGAATTGAAAGACGAGATTGCGAAGATCATCCCTCGCAACATTGAGTACGAAGTGGACTTGGAAGCTGGAAACATCGCCATCATCACCACGAACATGAAACCCTTCACGGGGCAGGACGGGCTGATTGGAAAGATTGCGCGTCGCATCAAGCGGAAGATCGTGCTTCGAACGCCCATTGACGCCATGATGGACATGGACGAGGCCAAGGACGTCATCAACGACATCATCCCTGAGGATGCCGACATCACGGAGATGTATTTCGATGCCTGCTATCGTGAAGTCACCATTCAGTGCCGCCAACCCGGTACCGCCATCGGTCGCCGAGGACAAAACAGCAACGCTATTCGGGACAAAACCGGCTGGGCCGTGAAGGTCGAGCGTACGCCGCCGCTGTTCTCGAAAACGGTTCACGACATTCGCATGTACCGCCAAACCCACGGGGACGAGCGACGAAAATTGTTGAAGGATTTTGGATTGAACATCCACCGGCCAACCCGCCCAGGCGGGACGTGGGCACGGGTTACGGCTCTCGGTTCGTACCGAGAGGTCGGTCGCGCCTGCCACTACGTCACCACCAACGAATCGAGAATCATGATCGACGTCGGCGTGAACATCGCGTCAGACACCGACCCCATGCCGTTCTTCAACGCCCCGGAAGCGCTGCCGCTGGACAAGTTGGACGCCGTCGTGCTGACCCATTCTCACCTCGACCACGCCGGAATGCTTCCGGTCCTGTTCAAGTACGGCTACCGTGGACCGGTTTACTGCACGCCGCCCACGCGTGATTTGATGTTGCTGCTCCAAACCGACTACCTCAAAGTTGGGGGGGCTGAAGGCAAGCGAACACCCTACGACATGGAGGACATTCGCATGTGCATGAAGCACGTCGTGGACGTTGATTGGGACTCGACCACCGACATTGCCCCGGACGTCAAGCTGACCTTCTCCAACGCCGGTCACATCTTGGGTTCCTCCGCCGTTCACCTCAACATCGCAGACGGAAAGCACAACGTCGTTTTCAGCGGCGACCAAAAATACGAGAAGTCATGGTTGTTTGACGCCGCCAACACTCGCTTCCCACGGGTGGAAACGTTGGTCATCGAATCCACTTACGGCGCCTCGGGCGACTACCAACCCTCACGCCAAGAAGCCAACCAAGAACTGCAGGACATCGTTTCACGCACCCTGATGCGAGGAGGCAAGATGATTTGCCCGGTCTTTGCGGTCGGACGGAGCCAGGAAGTGATGATCGCCATCGATGAATTGTTTAGATCGGGTACGGTGAAGCCAGTGCCGGTTTGGCTGGACGGTATGATTCAGGAGGCCACGGCCATTCACGCCTCGCACCCCAACTACCTGACAAAGGCGCTGAGCAAGTCGCTGCTCAAGGACGACGGTGAAAACCCGTTCACCAGCGAGTGGTTCCGCCCGGTCAAAGGTCGTGAACTTCGAGAAAGCATCGTGATGGACACCTCACCCTGCATCGTATTGGCCACCTCGGGCATGTTGAACGGCGGCCCCGTGATGGAGTACTTCAAGAACTGGGCCCACGAAGAACGCAACTCCTTGTGTTTTGTGGGCTACCAAGCCGAAGGCACCCTCGGGCGCCGCTTGCAGAAGGGCTTCGGCGAAGTTCCCATGCTCATCAACGGCAAGACGGAGATCGTGAAAATCGGATGCGAAATGGTCACCATCGACGGCTTTTCAGGGCACTCTGACCGTCGTCAGCTGCTTGACTTCGTGGACCGCATCAACCCGCCGCCCAAGAACATCATCTGCCATCACGGCGACTATCAAAAGTGCAACGAACTTGGTCTGACGCTCAGGGAACGGTACAACTGCCTCACCTTTGCTCCGAGCAACCTTGAGACGGTGCGCTTGTTTTGATCACAGCGGCATGTCCATGTCGTTGTCCATTGGATCCGGCAAGTTTTCCGCCGAGGTCAGCGAATCGGGCGTCCGTCCACCTGCCGAGTACGACGGACTGATGGAGCGCTGTCCCCTGGCTGCCGGTGATGAAAGCAACAACCAGGCACCACCTGACAGGGTTGCAAACAAGGCACCAGCTGCAAGTGTAAGCGTATACTCACTTGATTCAAGACCTGCCAGTAGAGCCAGTGAAAGGACAAGGGCAGCACCCAAGGTCAACACCGTGCGCGACCGGCCTGCCATGGAGGCGCTATCACCAAGGTGTTCATGAACCCGTTGCGGTTGTGTTGGTCTCATGCAATCCTCCCGTTCACCCGCATGCCCTGGTTGGTTGATGACCGCCGTTGCACCCTGGGGAGAGAACGCCGAGGATGCCTTCGACCAAGGCCTCGTGGAACTCGGCCTTGGGGATGTACGTCTCATTCAGGCACAGGGCGCCATGCTACCGCTGGGTTTTGAGGCGACGCCGCCCCGACCGTTGCCCATGGGCTCGTTGGTCGAGTGTCATTTGGCCACGGCTTACGCATGGAACGGCTCCTCTGCCTCGGCGGGTGTGGCTTGGGCCTCGTGTGTCACCCCCGAGGGCGATGAGTGTGCCATCGTCGCGACCATCACGACGGACCTGGACTACGAAGAGACCGTCTTGCTTCTTCGAAGAAACCTGCAGCGAAGGCTGGCGAGCAGGGACTTGGAAGTCCTCCAGTTTGACGTGGCGGTCGACGAGGTGACCGCAGGACAAGATCACCACGGTGTGGCCGTCGCAGCGCTGATCCTTCCTGAGTCGCTCTCGCTTGGTGCTCGAACCAAGACCGGACCGGTCCGGGGTGCCCTGACTCGAAAGGCGGCACCTGAACCCAAAAAGCGGGTCGACACCAAAGCCCCAGCGGCGCCGGCCCGTCGTCCGGGTCAGCCTCAGAGCAACCACGATTTCTCACTGTGAGGTGAGGGGTTGACCGAGGAACAACGATGGCTGGTCGTGCGCTGCGCTGCCTGCGGTCAATGTTCGGGTCAGCGTCGTCAGGGCGGTCGATGCCCCCATTGTGGCATGCCCCTTAACGCCACCTCCGAGGTTGTCAAAGAGTGCACGAGCAGCGCCATGCTCCATGTCGAGGTCGCCCTTGCCAACACCCCTGACGACCTTCGAGACGAACTTCGTCGTCGGATGACCAAACAGGTTGAACCCGAAGGAACTCAGCCGGCGTCCATGCGCAGCCTTCTGAAAGAGCTTCGCGCCATGGCGCAGGAAGATGGAAGCATTGGCCTTGAGACGGTTCGTCTCCATTTGGAGCGACGTTCGGTTGACGGTACGCCTGAAGCCTTCATGGAACAGGCCGAAGTTGAGGGGGCGGTGCTCCGTCTCGCACCCGACCGGTGGATGTTCTTTGAGTGAAGTTCATAGGTGAGACGCCGTGGCACAGACCAAGGGCGTATGGGTTAGTTTGGCCTATACTCGGGCGTTTGGGACGCTTGGACCCAAGTTCAAA
>PBOE01000048.1 GCA_002725275.1 Methanobacteriota archaeon | reverse complement strand
CACCTCAGAAGATGGTTTCACTTCAAACCGTAGGCACAGGTACTTCTCGCAGGATGTGCTGAATGACTTCTCCTGCTTCGAGGCCCTTGATTTGGTGCTCAGGCTTCAAGATGATACGGTGGGCGATGGCGAGTTCCGCAATGGCCTTCACATCGTCCGGTGTCACGAAGTCGCGACCGCGAAGAGCGGCAGCGGCACGGGATGTCTTGAGCAGTGCCTGTGAACCACGAGGCGAAGCCCCGACGAGAACACGTGGGTCTTCACGGGTGCGGGATACGATTTCGACCATGTACATGCGAAGCGCTGGGTCGACGTACACGTCTTCACAGGCTTGTTGCATGGCGATCACACGAGCAGGGTCGGTGATCACGTCGACATCGACGGCGTCCTTTCCACGGCTGATACGTCGGGCGAGGATTTCGTCTTCGTCAGCACGGTCGGGGTAACCCACGGACATCTTGAACATGAAACGGTCAAGTTGTGCTTCTGGAAGCGGGTAGGTACCTTCTTGCTCGACTGGGTTCTGTGTAGCCATAACAATGAACGGGGCGGGCAACTTGTGCGTCACCGTACCGATGGTCACTTGCTTCTCTTGCATGGCCTCAAGCAGAGCTGCTTGGGTCTTGGGAGGAGCACGGTTGATCTCGTCAGCGAGGAGGAGATTACAGAAGAGTGGACCAGGTTTGAACGTAAATTCGCCCTTCTTGGCGTCGTAGATGTTCGTACCGGTAATGTCGGCTGGTAGCAGGTCAGGCGTGAATTGAACACGCTTGAAGTCACAACCAAGCGCATCGGCAAAGGTGTTGGTCATCAACGTCTTTGCCAANCCNGGATAATCTTCGAAGAGAAGGTTNCCGTTNGACAGGATGTTGATCANCACGTTGTCNATGACGTGNGACTTACCGATNATGACCTTNTGGACTTCGGCGGAGATTGCNTGNGCAATCGCACCGACGGCCTTCAGGCGCTCTCGGACTTCGGGGGTACTCTGGTGCTTCGGCTGGGCCGGAGCGGCCGGTGCTGCTGGCGCAACAGGTGCGGCGGGTGCTGCGGGTGCCATGGGTGGGGCAGGTGCGGCAGGGGCCACCGGTGCTGCTGGCGCTGCAGGAACAGGCGCGGGCGGGGCTGCTGGGGGGGCTGGGGGTTGCATGTCTTATCCTCCTTGTTTCAATTTCCCCAACGACGGATCTGAGGGATCAATTCCCTCAATTCTTCGTTGGAGTAGGCGCGGTTCGAACTCACGAGTTCGACCAATCGGGGTTCGCGAATCATTTGCATGATCTCTGCGGGGGACTTGCGAGCAAATTCGTCTCGCGTCAGGTCGTTGAAGTTGCGAACCTTGGAGAGGAAGGCCTCCCGGGTTCGCCGTTGGTATTGGGACGGGTCCAGTTTGGTTGGACGCTCCCTGAAGCGCGTCAAGTCGAAGACGTGACGCCAGTTTTCTTTCTCTGGAACCACCATGATAGCGATGGCCAAGAGCGCAAAGAGGTTGAGAATGATGAGCCACTTGAGAACGCCGTCGCTGGTCAACAGGACGATGGCCCCCATGGCTTCGGTGAAGGGCATCGAAAGGCTGCTCGAGACGTGCCGGCTCTCGTCAAAGACCACGTTGTAGGCCGACGTGTCGCGGGAAATGGTGCTCGAGAGTTCTTCGTTGCTGAAATCCATCATGTCGTCAATGAGGGCGCTGAAGTACGCCTCGTTGCCTCGCCAGGTGGTGTCACCGAGCCCTTTGTTCAAGCCCTCGGAGTCGGTGTCCCAGCACATGTGGCCGAACTGGATGTAAAGTTCAGAATCGCACTGTTGTTTTCCGTTCTCCTCGGCGTAGTCTTGGTCCCAAAGGTGGTTGGCGAGGACGGAATGGTCGGACACAAACACGATGCTCCCGACGGCTTTGATTTCACCGATGTCGCCTCCCAGCTCCGGACTGCGCAGGTCCAGCACCGTCTGGTCGGGGTAGTCGATTCGAATAATGAGCCCCGTTTCGCCTTCACCGAGGGTGGGGTTGGATTCACCTTTTCCAGCGTCGATTTCAGCGGAGGTTGAGGCGGAAGCGAGCACGTGGACGTTTCGGCCTTCATCGCCCTGCTCGTCAAGCACCTGAATCGCTGTGGGGCGGTGGAAGAGCACCGGCATGCGGCAGTTTTCGATCCGTTCGTCGCGGACGTCATCTTCCGAGCAGGGACGGGCCTTTTCCTCACCCATCGTCTCAACGCCCCGGGTGATGCTGGCCACGGACCAGAGTTTCCTCGGGTCGGGTGAAATCCGGTCGTCGTTGTCGTCCGTGACCTCGTAGTAGCGGCCCGTGTTGATGTCGTCTCGAACAGGGGCGTCAAAGTACTTCACACCAAATTCTTCAGCCACAAGCTGGGCGTTGGTTGAGTTGGAGGCGAGGATCACCTTACCCGCTCGCTCGGTGACGAAGTCGTGGATGGCGGCGGCCTCGGCTGCGTCGAACGGCTTCTCGGGTGCGGCGATGACGAGCAGGGTGCGATGGGGGTTTTGCCAATCGTTGACCAGCATGGGGGTTGACATCGTGTTGGCGACGGAGAAAGCGTCGAGGCTGTCCCGCATGAAGGTCAACTGTTGCTCCTCGTATTCGGAGCCGTTTTCATAGGGCGAGAAAACGGTGGTCTTTCCGGCCGAAACCACGGCGATAACGACGGTGGAGAGGAGGACGGAAACGAGCAAACCCACCATGAGCCACGCTTCGAGGCTCAGACTGGTTCGTTCTGCTTCAGCCAATGCGTTTCCCCCGTATCTATGATGAAATCCATAGATTTACAACCTTCGGAGACACATTCCACACATAATAGTTGCTCAACGATGGGCAGGAGAATTCGTGGATTTTCCTCGCGCAGTCATGCGGTTCTCAAGTCGGCGAATCCCCCGCTATCGGGGAAAAATTACATGTTTTCTCCGCCGAACTTTATCCGTGCTTTCGTCCCACCACCATCCAGGCGAGAAGCAGCGCAACCACGGCTTCGCTGGTCGACAGCCAGGGCAAGGAATCCGAAGTACTCAAGGAACCTGCATCGCCTTCGTCAACGTCGTCCTCCGAGACGACCGGTTCGTCGGTGGACGGCGCTTTCACGTCAACGTTGAAGGTGCTGGAACGTTGGGTGTTATCGCCCTCGGATTCAACGGCGATCGAGACTTCGCACGTCCGCTCTTGGTGGCTTGAACTCGCTTCGAGACGCAGCGTGAACGTGGCTTTGTTGTCGCCGTTGGCGTTGGTCACCTGCACCACGGTGTCGTCGAGTTGGTCCAAGCCGGTGACCGTGAGGTGGGGGCAGCTACGAACGGTGGCTTCCCCCGTCGTGATGGCGTCCTGCGTGTTGCCAAGGTTGCTCACCTCGAGCGTAAAATCCACCCATGAACCAGCGAACAACACGTCGGTTGGCGCCACGGCGTTGGGCATCAATCGGTACATTCGGGGCACGGTGACGTCGGCGGAGACCTCTTGCGACCGAAGCGTGGAATCGCCGACCTTTTCCTCACCGAGGACCACCAACTCGACCGATGACGAGGGCGAAAAAGCCCTCACGACGTCGGACTCTGCCCCCGTGATGGAGATGCGGAACGTGTCGTTGGTGTTCCCGGCCACCTCGATGCTGTCGGGACCGTCGAAAGAAAAGGGTCCGTCCTCATCGTAGTCGTAGGTGATGTCCAGGTTCAGGGCGGCCGGTCCGTCGTTGGAGACGAACACCACCAACTCACCCGTCAGGTCCCAGTCGTCCTCCAGGTCCACGACGTACTTGGGGTCGACGTCCGTGACCCATCCCATTTCCCACGAGGGACCCTGCATGTCTTGCGCTTGTGAAACCGGCACGCAGGACAGAAGGGCAACGGTGATGAGCATCGGGAAGATGTGTTTCATCGGACCACCTCATTCAAGAATGCCTTTCAGCGCTCGCTTGGTCAAGGTCTTCACCATGGCTCGGCGATAACGAGGAGGAAGCGCCGTGTTGTTGACGGGTTTGACCGATTTTTGGACGAGTTTGGCCAAAGCGATCGGGTNCAAATCGCCCGCTGAGAGGTGGGCCTCAACCTCTTCGTCATGCAGGCGCGGAATCGATTCCAGCGCCGTGCTCGCCACCTTGAGCGAAGCGGTGTCGCCGGGCAACCAAGAAGCGGCAACACCGGCTTCAGGGAAGTCCCATGATTCGCGCACGCGCAGTTTCTGGTAGCAACCTTTGCGCTGATGCGCATCCTCGGGGAGCACGACCTTGAGGAGGAATTCCCCCTCCTTGAGCACGTTCTTTTTCATCCCGTCGAGTTCGTAGAATTCGGCCAGCGGAAGCGTGCGTTGACCGTTGGGGCCGATGAGGACCACTTCGGCTCCAAGCACCATGAAATTCGGTGCGAGATCACCCTGGTAGGTCGCCACGCAAAGGGTGTTTTGGTTGGGAATGACGCGACAGTCGGCGCCCGTTCCGCAGTCGGCTTTGTGACACCAGTCGATGGACCGGCGCCAATCTTCGCTTTGGTTGTACCAAAAGCAACGCGTGTCAAGGCAGAGGTTACCGCCGACGGTGGCGCTTTTCCGAACCAGTGAAGACGCCACCTTGGCGGCGGCCTCAACCAGCAGCGGGTGGACACCGTTTTCGGTGGTCAACGAGGACAAGGGCACCGTGCACCCAAGTTCGGTGGCGGTCATGGCGCGAGTTTCCTCAATTCCTGCCAGTGAAATCACGTGAGGCTTGGGGTTGATGCGCCACTTGTAATTGGGCAGCACGTCCGTGCCGCCAGCGACCCAGTCAAAGGCCTCGCCGTTCTTCATCAGGCGAGCAGCCGTTTCCACCGCTTCGTCCACGGTGTTTGGGTGATGAAGTTCGAACGGTGGCATCAACATCAGGCATCATCCCCCATGTGGCGTTGTTCTTTCTTCAACCACGCCCGGCCGGCGAATCCGAGTTCAGCCAGCTGCTCGGGCAGCGGCTCGTCGGCTTCTCGCCACCCGTCAACCTGTTCGGAGAGAGGGCGGTCCGGGTCAAATCCAAACAAGACACCGTTGACGTACGCCGAGGTGTCTTCGCTGCGTTGACGACGACGATCGCGTGTTCGATGCTCATCGCTCCGTGCCACAAGGGTGGCCTGAAGCGGTCCGTGGGAAAGGCGAGGTGATTCCATGTCGTCCGCATCCTCCAAGCCGTTGTTTTTGAGGTGCTTTTGAATCCCAGCGTGGACCACATCGGGCGTCAGTGGGAGGCTTCGAAGACGAACACCGATGGCGTCGTACACCGCATTGACCACGGCCGGAAGAATGGGCAACAGGGGGCCTTCGCCCGCCTCTTTCGCACCAAAGGGACCCTCGGGGTCGCTCGATTCGACGATGATGGCTTCGACGTGAGGCATTTCGTGAACGGACGGAATTTTGTATTCGAGGAGGTTAGCGTTTTGCAGGTGCCCGGTTCGCCCGTACACCATCTTCTCCGTGAGGACCTGCCCCAAGCCCATGTGGCAGGAGCCGATGATTTGGCCTTTCACGGCCAAGGGGTTGAGGGCCTTTCCGCAATCGTGAGCAGCCCAGACGTTGGTGCACGAAACGAGCCCCGTGTCAACGTCCACGTCAACCTCTGCGACGTAGGCCGAGAAGGAGTAGGCCGGTGCGAGTCCCGCTGCCGCTCCTTTGTGAACACCACCCATCGGCGGTGAACGGTAGGCGCCCCGGGCGATGAGTGCACCGGTGTCGGCCTGCGCCTTGTGCAGCGCTTCGAGGTACGANACGCCGATGGCNGGGTCGTGCTTGTAGTAGATGCGCCGGTCGTTGAGCACCAGAACGTTGGGGTGGTAGCCCAGCATCTCCCACGCCGCTTTGAGGAGTTGGTCTCGAATGCCAATGGCGGCTCGAATGGCAGCGTTGGCGTTCATGAACGTCACGCGNCTGGAGTAGGAGCCGAGGTCGACGGGGCTGGTGTCGCTTTCGTGACTTCGGACGTGAATCATCTCGATGGGCAGAGCGAGCACCTCGGCCACCACCTGGGCGACGGCCGTGGTGGAACCTTGGCCGATGTCGGCTGCCCCCGTGTGAACGGTCACGCCGCCGTCCATGTCGACCTGGATGTGAACGGTGGCGTGTGGGAAATTCTTCGGGTCCCAGTGGATTGGCAGGCCCGAACCTGAGATGAAGAAACCGCATCCGATGCCGATGCCTTTGCCCAGCGGCATCTGACGGAATTTTGTGTCCCACTCTGAGCCTTCTCGTACCCGTTCGAGGGCTTCACGCATGCCGTTGGACGTGATGCGGAAGCCGCTAATGGTTCGGCTGTGAGGCGGCAGCAAGTTGGCCAAACGCAGGTCGATCGGGTCAACGTTCATCGATTCTGCCATCTCGTCCAACCCAACTTCCACGGCGCATCGCGTGTTGACGGCCCCGTGGCCTCGCATGGCGCCCGAGGCCGGTTTGTTGGTCCACACGCGAGCGCCAGTGTAGTGGAACGACCCGAGTTCGTAGGGAGCGGTGGCCAACACGCCGTTGTAGTACGAAGTGACGTGGCCGAAGGAGGCAAAACCGCCCCCGTCGATGAGAGCATCGATGTCAAAACTTGAGATGCGACCCTCGGTATCGGCCGTCATTTTGACGTCGATGTGGCTGGGGTGACGGCCACGGTTGATCCAGTA
>PBOE01000047.1 GCA_002725275.1 Methanobacteriota archaeon | reverse complement strand
CAGCGCGGATGCGAGGCCGCCCGGGCCTGCCCCGATGATGGCCACTTTTGGTTGAGAACTTCCAGTCATAGTCCTCGCTGACCGCTTAGGCATATAAATGGCGGTTTTTGTTCATAAAAAATTTATGAAAAATAACACTTTATTCACTGGTCGGAAGGATGTTGTTCGGGTCGATGAGAACCGAGAATTCGTCGAGGTACGGGCCCATGGAACTGATGAGATCCACGTTGGGGTGGCCCTTGAGCACCATGCCGTCCATGTACATCAACGAACGGATGATGGGAAACGCTTCCTCGCCGAAAGCACACCCCGCCAGCACGGCGGCTTTGACCGTCTTCATCATTTGCTCCGTCAGTGAAACCTCGCTGACGGACGTGCCAACGAACCCGTCGTAGAGTTCGTTCATCGAGTCGTAGTAGGTTTGCAGGGTGCTACCGGTCGGACGGACCGCCGCCATCGTCAGCATGGCATCAAAGGCGTTTTTGAGTTCACCCTTGGCGAGGAAATAGAAGAAACCGAACAGGGCGTTTCGGACGTGTTCAGGTGCGTTACAAATGGCACCGGTGTCGATGAAAAAGAAGTTACCTTGGTCGTCCATCATGGCGTTGCCCGGGTGCAAATCACCGTGGAAGGTGCCCAGCCCGAACATGAACGCTCCGTGGATGCGAAAGAGTTCAAGCATGTCGGGCCAGGTCAAGGTGCCCGCTTCGAGGTGGTCTTCGAGGGTCGGGTGGGTGATTTCCTCCATGACCAGCACGCGCTCGTTGGAGAGGTTCTCCCACATGGTGGGGAATTTCAATTTCGGCATGGGAAAATGCTCCTCGATGTTGTTGGCTCTTGCGATGAGCTGACGGCGGCCATCGATTTCGTTGAGAAGGTTCAGTTCTCGAACGGTGTAGTCTTCGATGTGGGCCAACAGGCCGAGGGGGTTCCCAACCTTCCGAAGCTTTGGACGGAAGAACAGGCCCATTCGAATCCAACGTTTCATTCGTTGGACGTCCTGCTTGAAGTTGTCTTCAAAATCGGATTTGATGACTTTTACCACCACCTTGGTTCCGTCCTTGAGGACGCCGCGGTGGATTTGGCCGATGCTGGCCGCTGCAAACGGCTTCATGTCGAGGTGCTCAAAATGGTCGAGAAACCCATCGGGGGCAAATCGGTTCAGCAGGCGTTGTGAGTCTTCCTCGGGAATGGTGGCGGCTCGGCTGTAGAGCTGCTGGAGTTCAATGCAGCGTTGGGGTTCGATCAAATCCGGTCGGAGCGCGAAGATTTGACCGAGTTTAACGGCCAGCAAACCCATCGATTGAATGGCGTCGATGTCGACCGGTTTCTTTCCCTTGATTTGTCGAAAGAACCGGATGAACGTCGCGAGTTTCATGGGGCTCACCCGCTTAATCGACCAGTTCAATCGTGTTCAATTCGTGCCGGTGAATGAGGTAGCGCCAGAGGTCGTCCTTGTCCCCGTTCCCTTCCACGCGCTGAATCACCACGTTGGCTTCTTTCGCAAATCGGGTTGAGAGGGCGCCTTCGATGATCCCGTCGTCCATCTCCCACATCGGGAGGGCGTCCGGGTCGTCAACCGGTGGGTGGTTGAGGCCGACAACGACGTGGAATTGCGGGTCGACGTCGTACTGCAGCAAGCCCAGTCCAGCGTGTTCCCACCAGTCCATCATCTCGTCGAGGAATTCAATATCGTTTTCTATAGAGCGAAGAGAAAAGGCGATTTCTTGCCCGACACGGTTGCCGATTTGACGCAGCATACGACTGATGTCAATGCCCAGCACCTTGAGGTTGGACAGTTTTCCTTCCGTGAGGCGGCTGCGGGCTTCGTTCACCTCGTGGCCAGCGGCGAAAAACGCCTCGGGGTCAAACGGCGTGTCTTCCTCCGGGAGCTGACCGTCAAAGCCGAGGGCGACGGAGACGTTCTTCAGGAAAGAACCTTCACCGATGGTCAATCGAAGCGGGTCGTTGATCTGGTTTTCCGTGAAACGAGCACGGGCGGTCGCCAGCGGAACGGCGCCTTCCCAAATGGCATCGATCAGGTGAAGATGCGCTTGAGAGAACGGTCCGGACTCGATGATGAGGGCGGCGTCTTCTTTTCCTCGGCCAACCGGGTTGTCCTCGATGTTGAGGTACTGGATGACTTCGGCTTGGTCTTGGACAAAGCCCAGTGAATCCAATTCGTCCGAGTGTCGAACATCGATGCTCTTCTCCAACTGGTCAAAGAAGCGCAAGGTGCGGCCGTCCAAATGGGTGATGATTTGGACCACGACGCCCCGCACGGCTGCAGTGTTGACCGCTTCCAGTGCGTCGGGGCTTCGGCAAAGGTGGAGAATACCAAACTGACCCAAGAGTAAGATGAGCCGTTCCTCGGCGTCGTTGGCCATCTTTTGCAGGCGATTGTAAATGTGGCTGCGCTCCTTGAGCACGGCGAACCTTGGATCGTCGATGTCACGGCGTTGCTTCTCGTACGAAGCGTCGGTTTCCGTGATGCCTTTGGACAGCTCTTCGAACCCCTCAACCAAGCGGTCAAGCTGTTGTTTTCGAGACTGAATGATGTGCTCCATGGCCTCGTTGATGCGGAGGCTGGAAAACAGCATCGGCCGGTCGGCCGTGGCGGTGACGATGCCCATCTCTTGGAGCCGTGAGAGGCTGTTGTAAGCGTCAAGACGGGTGGTGTTCAGTTCCTTGGCGAGTTCGGAAGCCTTCATTTTCGGTCGGGAACCGAGGATCATGATGGAACGAACTTCTCGCTCGTTCAGCCCGGCCTCCAGGAGTAACTCGTCCCACATCAGCCGTCACCTCGGACTTGTGAGATGTCGGCCAGGATTTTGGCCACGTGCCGTCGGGGCCGGAAGAGCCAGTCGTACACGTACTGAATGGTGTTGTCAGGCCCGATAAGGAAGGAGGATTTCGCAGGGAACTGACCGAGGTGAACGGGGACGTTGAACATCTTCCCGACCACGCGTTCGGGGTCGGCCAGCAACGGGAACGGGAGGTCGCCGAGTGTGTTTTTGAAACCGGCCAGTTCTTCGGTGGTGCCCGGGCCGATGCCGACGATGGAGCAACCCACAGAAGCGAACAAGTCATGTTGCTCTTTGAATGTCAAACATCCGCGCTTGCAGGTTGGCGAGTTGTTTCTTGAATAGAAGAAAACGATGCGCCAGGTGCCGTCCAACGACGTGCTGTCAAAGACTTCGCCATGCTCGTTCTCAAGGGAGAATCGAGGAGCATCTTGTCCGACGATGTTGGTTCGCATGGTCATTCCTCAGTTTGGGAGGAGATGACCCATCCTCGCGCCTTTTGTTTTCATGTACGACCGATTCTGGGCGCACTGGCCCACGATGATCGGCACTCGATTGGTGACATCGATGCCGTGGTCGAGGAGTTGGTTCCGCTTGTCGGGGTTGTTGGTGACCAGCTCGACGGAGGTGATGCCCATCGAGTACAGCATCTCTGCGGCGAAATCGTACTTTCGGGCGTCAGCGGGGAGGCCCAGGGCAAGGTTGGCGTCGAGGGTATCAAGGCCGGTGTCCTGAAGCGCATAGGCTTGCATTTTAGCGTACAGGCCGATGCCTCGCCCTTCCTGTCGCATGTAGGCGATGGCGCCTTGGCCACGTTCTTGAATCGCCTTCATCGAGGCGTGGAGTTGTGCGCCGCAATCACACCGGAGGGAATGGAAGGCGTCGCCCGTGAGGCATTCGGAGTGGACCCGAACCAAGGGCGACCCGCTCGTGAGATCACCAACGTAAAGGACGGCGTGTTCCTTACCGTCGGCCGGGTCACGGAAGGCTCGTATGCGAAAATCTCCAAACTCAGTGGGGAGCAAAGCGTCCGCCTCGGGGGCGCTATTGATGCGACGAATACCAGCGCCTTCCATGTTACAAAATCAACTGAGTTTGTATATAAACACTCGTCTTTTTCTTACAGGGACTCAAACTGCGTTTGATATACTGGGCTGATGAAATCTCGGTTAATGGTCAGCCTGCTTTGTGATTTGGGCGTGGCCGCAAGGGTGGTCCGGAACGGCCAAATTCTCCTTGTCCAAGAAGCATCAGGCCCCCATCAAGGAAAGTGGGGCTTTCCGAAAGGACGGGTCGACCCGGGTGAAAGTCCCGAGGCCGCAGCGCTGCGAGAGCTCTTCGAGGAATCCGGTCATGAAGGGCGCGTCATGGGGCTCGCAGGGGTCCGAACGGCTCTTCGAAAAGGCCAACCCGCCGTGTTTCTTTGCTACGACGTGCACGTTGACACCGATGTTGAGCATCACACCAACGAAGAAATTTCGAGCACAGCCTGGTTCACGCTGGGTCAGTGTGCGGCCCTGGACTGGGTTTCAGAAACGATGCATCAATTGGCCGTGGACGGGTTGACTCGACGAAGTTTGATGCGAAACCAAGCCGGTCTTACACCCCGAACCAACCCGTACGCTGTGTATCGAACAAGCAAAACAGAGAACGTTCAGCGAGGTGGCTCGTCGTGATTCCCAGCAGCCGTCTGAAGATTCACGGCGTTCCCAACGATGCCGGTGAAGTCGTCGTGTATTGGATGACGGCGGCGCGAAGAGCACAGTGGAACCACGCCCTTCAGCACGCTGTGGACCTCGCCAAGCAACACAACGTCCCGCTGGTCGTCATCGAATGTCTGGCCCTTCAACATCGCTGGGCGAACGATCGCATCTCCACCTTCGTTCTTCAGGGCATGGTGGACAACCGCGCCGCCTTCGATGGGACCACCGTGACCTACATCCCCTACGTCGAAACCAAGCGAAAACAAGCCTCTGGCCTTCTCAAGGGTTGGCTCGAGCACGCACGAGCTTGCGTCATTGACGATTACCCAACCTACTACCCCAAGCACGTGTTGAACGTGGCCCTCTCCGTCATCCCCTGCGAGATTCACGTCGTGGATTCCAACGGGTTCATGGCCATGCGGGCCCAAGGAAGGGATTTCTCGACCGCTTACTCCCTTCGCCGTCATCTCCACAAAACGATTCGAGAGCACATGCATGAGTTTCCACAGCGCCGTCCGCTCGAGGCCGCCACCGATCTTCCTCCGGCAGACCCCGCTTTGGTCAAAGCGATTTTTGCTCAAACCAACACCCCCATCACGCCCTACGAATTCCTCTGGCGGGTTTCAGAGGGGGGCGACATCGGAAGGGAAGCCCTCTCAACCCTCAGCATCGACCACGAGGTCCAGCCCGTGATGGGCAAGAAAGGCGGTTTTGTGGAAGGCCGTCGCCGCTGGAAAGAATTCTTTGCCGACCGCCTCCAGACCTACCACGAAAAGCGGAACGAGCCCCAGGAACGGGGGGCCAGCGGCCTCTCGCCTTGGTTGCATTACGGGCACGTGAGTGTTCACGGCATTCTTCACGACATCTTCACCCACCATCGATGGGACGTCAGCATGGTCAATGCGCCTAACGACGGGCGACGTCAAGGCTGGTGGGGCCTGCCCGAACCCGTTGAAGCCTTCCTCGATCAAATCATCACCTGGCGGGACATTGGCTTCATCCACTGCGCCATGGTCGAAAACCACACGGAATACGAATCCTTGCCCGAGTGGGCGAAAACCACGCTGGCGGAGCACGAGGCTGACGAGCGACCCTACATCTACACCCTCGAGGAACTTGAAAACGGTCAGACGCACGACCCGCTGTGGAACGCTGCACAACAGCAACTCCGTCAGGAAGGCATCATTCACAACTACCTCCGCATGCTTTGGGGGAAGAAAATCCTCGAGTGGTCTCCCGACCCTCAGACGGCCATGGATTACATGATCGCCCTCAACGACCGATGGGCGTTGGACGGTCGCGACCCCAACTCCTACACCGGGATCGGCTGGGTCATGGGGAAGTTCGACCGAGGGGGGACCGAGCGAGCCGTGTACGGCAAGGTTCGATGCATGACCAGTGCTTCGACGGCCAGGAAATTCAAAACCAAAGGCTACGTCGAAAAATACACGGCTCCCACGGATTCCTCAAAGGTGCTTGGCTCGGGACCATCGTTTTATTCCGCTCATCAATGAGGCCGTTCCATGCCAACGTACACGCACGTCGCAACCTATGACGCACCCGTTGAAGACGTCTGGGCCTGGTACGACAGCCCCGGTGCCTTTCGACGCATCATGCCGGAATGGGAGGGCATCAAACCGCTGGAGGCGGGCCGCTTGGTCAACGATGCCACCACCCGATTTCGTGTTTCCCTCGGGCCGCTTCGCCCGATGTGGGTGGCTCGCCACTATGACGTCGTGGCTGGAGAAGTCTTCAATGACGTGATGGAAAAAGGTCCCTTCGGTGCTTGGGATCACGAACATCGCTTTGTTCCAACGGGCGACAACACCAGCGAAATTCGCGACACCATCCAGTGGAAACTGCCGTTCCATCCGCTGACGTTCTGGACGGCTCCCTTCACCGTCAAGGGCCGAATGAACCAAATGTTTGCCTACCGAACCCATCGGGTCCAGGAGGACCTCCGACGGATTGCACAGTATGCCGACCTTCCCAAACAGCGGGTGCTCGTGAGCGGTTCAACCGGACTGATTGGCCTTCAACTCTGCGCGTTCCTGCAAGCTGCCGGGCACGAAGTCGTTCGATTGACTCGTCCCTCGACCGTTCTTCCTCCCGATGTCACCGACCAACCTTGTGTGGTATGGGACGACCAAACCGGCGAAGTCCTCGAGGGGAGTTTGGAAGGCTTTGACACGGTGATTCACCTCGCCGGTGCCGGCATCGGCGACAAGCGCTGGAACGCCGAGCGAAAGGCGCTCATCCGCTCGAGCCGAACCGTGCCGACCGAGAACCTGGTTCGGCTTTTCTCAACCCTCGAAACGCCACCGAAAACCTTCCTCTCCGGTTCCGCTGTGGGCTACTACGGCAACCGAGGTGACGAGCAGTTGACCGAATCATCGCCCGCCGGCGACGGGTTCTTGTCGCAACTGGCCCAAGATTGGGAAGCGGCCGCTGCGCCGGCTCAAGACCTTGGCATCCGCACCGTTTGGATGCGCACCGGCATCATCACCACGCCCATGGGCGGGGCCCTCCAACCCATGCTCCTCCCGACCCTGCTCGGTGCAGGCGGGCCGCTGGGCGGCGGCCGTCAGTATCAATCGTGGATTTCGCTCCACGACCACATCTACGCCACCTACCACCTGATGATGACCGAATCATGCGAAGGGGCCTACAACCTCACGGCGCCCGAGCCGGTCATGCAGAAGCACTATGCGAAAACGCTTGGAAAGGTCCTGCTCCGACCGTGGTTTGCTCCCGCACCCGGTTTTGTCCTCAGGATCATGTTTGGAGAACTGGCGCAAGCGCTCATTTTGGACGGCCAGCGCGTGCTCCCCCAGCGCTTGCTGGACAGCGGCTTCGTCTTTTCTCACGAAGGTCTTGAGTCGTGCCTGCGTGAATGCCTCGGGAAGCAAAAATCGGCTTGATGCGACCTTCACCCCGTAGGGGTGCTTTTGATAATCCGGTCGCTCATCCCCCGGCATGGCCGGTCGAGTTGCCATCCTGCTCGTCCTCGCCCTCGCGCTGATTCATCTGCCGTTGGTGAGCGCTGACGATGCCCCCGCCAGCGCCAACGGGCTGACGGACGGTGTGTCGTCAAGCGGGTACGTTTGCGACCCTGACGGGTGCTCTCCAAACGACAAGCGCGACTACTGGAAAATTCAAGGGAAAATGGGCGATATCGTCCAAGTCACCTTTTCGGGAAGCATGAGCAACGCTGCGTGGTGGTGCCCCGGCGACGGTTGGGAAGGGACCTTCACCATGGGGTCGGTTTCCCAAAACGTCGATGACGGTTCCCCAACCGCCACCCTGTCCACGACGCTTTCCACGGCGGGTGAGATTCTGATCAAGGTTGAAGGCAAAAATTCGTGGTGTAACGACGGTTTCGATTACACCCTCACGCCCTCGATTGACAAAACCAACCGCGACTCCGACGAGGACGGCTTCGTTGACACCGAAGACGACTGCACGCTCCTGGTCGGTGCGTCCACCAACGACCGAAAAGGATGCACCGACTCCGACGGCGACGGTTGGTCGGACCCCGACAGCGGATGGGGCGTACAAAACGGCGCTGATGCCTTTGCAAGTGAGTCCTCACAATGGTTGGACTCGGACAACGACGGCTACGGGGACAACCTCGACGGCTACCAGGGCGACCACTGTCAATTCAGCCGAGGCTACTCCACGTCCGACCGGTACGGATGCGTGGATTCCGATGGCGACTCTTACTCCGACCCGGACCCGGGAGGACTGAACGGCTACGAAGCGTGGTTCGCCCACCCTGTCGGCAAAGCCGATGCCTTTGCTTACGACGCCTCGCAGTGGAACGACACCGACGAGGACGGCTACGGCGACAACTGGGACGACCCTTCACTGAACGCCACGCGACAGGTTTGGGACATCGGTCAGTTTGTCGACAACGCCACACAGCCGGATGCCTGCCCCTTCATCCGTGGAGGTTCGTCCTCTGACCGGTTTGGATGCATTGACAGCGACTTGGACACGTACTCCGACGGGGATGAAAACTGGACCATCGACAACGGTTCGGACGCCTTCCCGCTCGAACCAACGCAATGGCTCGATTCGGACCGGGACGGATGGGGTGACAATCAAACGCTGGGAGCTCAGCGCATCGACGATTTCCCCTTCAACCCGACCCAGTGGCGAGACACGGACCGAGACGGGTGGGGCGACAACCAAACCTACGGCGCCACCCAGGTCGACGATTTCCCCTTTGTACCCTCCCAATACAGGGACACGGACGGTGATGGGTACGGTGACAATCTTACCGGATTCGAGGGCGATGTTTGCATGCAATCCACGCCCGAGGAAGTGGACTCAGGCTGGATCAGCCGCTACGACCGTCTGGGGTGCCGGGACGTTGACAAGGACGGGTTTTCGGACCCCACCGACCTGTGGTCGGCCCACCCGACTGGGTTTGCCGACGCTTTCCCTGACGATCCTTCCCAGTGGCACGACACGGACGACGACGGCTACGGCGATAACCTCGAGTATTTCGACGGACAAACGTGGCGGTCCTCCTACCGCCCCGACGGCTGCCGCACCACGCAGGGCCAATCGACGTTCGACCGCTGGGGTTGCCCCGACGGGGACGGGGATGGTTGGTCCGACCCAACCTCCATTTGGCTGGCCAGTCCGGGCGGCTCGGGGGATGCATGGCCTGAAGACC
The DNA here is from genome assembly GCA_002725275.1 of Methanobacteriota archaeon. The sequence continues at coordinate 21,495 of PBOE01000047.1, read as the reverse complement.
CCACCCAGTGGCACGACACCGACGGTGATGGCCGTGGCGATAACCCACGAGGAAACACAGCCGACGTTTGCCCTTCTATAGCTGGGACTTCGGTTGGACCTTCCTTCGGCGGTGACCGCTGGGGATGCAAGGACACCGACGGTGACGGTTGGTCCGACCTCGGTGATGCCTTCATTCACGAACCCACGCAGTGGCGAGATTCCGATGGGGACGGTTACGGCGACCGCATCGACGGTCACCAGGGCGATGCGTGCCCCGAGACTCGCGGGACCTCCCTCCTCGACCGATTGGGATGCCGGGACACCGACGGCGATGGTTGGTCCGACCCCAGCGATTCATGGCCAGCTCATCCGTTTGGCACCGGGGATGCCTTTCCCACCGAAGCGCTGCAGTGGAAGGACACCGACCAAGACGGCTTTGGGGACCTCCCGCTGGGGGCGTTCCGGGACGACTGCCCCACCCAAGCAGGGTCCTCCGAGCGCGACCTCCAAGGTTGTCCGGACGACAACGGGGACGGTTGGTCAAACCAATACGGTGAATTTGCCGCTGCCATCGCTATCATGGGCGAGGACCCTGCGGCTTCCTGGCTCACGTACGCCGTGATGGGCGCTGGTTTCCTGCTGGGGGCATTGGGAGCGTTGCTGGTCAAAGGCACGCGTCGCCGCCGAGAACTCCTTGAACAACTCATTCACGACAAGGAAACGGAACTGATGAACTCGCCCGGGATTGGCGAACCCGTTCCGACGTTGATCCCGCTCGACCAACTGCCGCCCTTGCCCGCATCCGAAGGAGGTGAGCAAGATGGGTGAGGGTCGCTGGCGTGCCGTGCTGCTGGCGCTGATGATGACCGTGCTGCTCCTCCCGCTGGGCTCCGTGAGCGCTGAGGAAACCATGGAGGAGCGACTGGCGGCTGAGGGGTTGACCTTGCTCGCTTTGCGCAACGACACCATCGACACCGACCAAGACGGCGACATCGATGCGGTGCGCGTGGTCATCGTTCTGAATTCTACCGCCACCTCCAACGAACTCATCGTCAAACTTCGGGGCTTGCACAAGGAGCGAGAAGTGCTTGAAACGCAAGAGGTTGCGTTCGTTGGTCAAACCAACATCACCGTCGTTTACGATGCATGGTCCAAGGGAGAACACAACCTGCGACTGGATTTCTTTGATGCCAACGGCGATTTCATCGCCTCCAACCCGCTTCCGACGTTCATGCTGACACCCGCTCTCCGGGTGCCGCAGGTGCTGCTGGCCTTGAACGCAGGCGACATGCTCCAGACCGGTGAGGCGTGTGAGATCACCCGCACTTTTGCTGACGAAACGGGCCCACGATACGGCGAAACGGGGGTTCGAACGTTCACCGGCGCTCCCTTCAGCGTGCTCGACTCACAGGAAACCCTCGACTGTGCATCATGGCCCGCTGGCGATTACGAACTGAAGGAAACCTACCGTAACGGCTTGGGTCAAACCGCAGAAAGCACCCTGAATTTCACCATCGAGAACCGCCCTGCACCCGCCTTCAGGCTGATTGCTTCCGGCCACGAAAACACCACGGAAACGCCCTGCAGCGTACGCATGGAGCTGACGGACGGTCGACCGCTGGACGGCTTGACGATGGTGTGGCGGGTCAAAGGGGAGGCGGAAAACATCAACGCCACTGTTTACGACTGTTCCAACCTCCCGGCCGGCGCTTATCTGATCACGTTGGAGGTCATCACGGACAAACTCATCACGTCAACCGAGGCCCTCAACCTGATTCGTCTCCCCGCCGAGGATTTGAGCGAGGACGAGCGTGCTGCTCTCCCTTCCATCTCGTTGGGTCCCGAGACGACCACCGAGTCGGTGGGGTGGATGTCCATCGGCGTGCTCGCCCTGATCGTCTCCCTGTTGGTGTTCATCCTGCTGATTCGCAATCCTGATCCCGAACCCTTGGAACTGCCATCCCTCGGACCTACCCCGCAGGTGTTGCCGGACGGCTCACCCGACGCAGAGGGGTTGCCGACCACCGTGGACGACCAAGGGGTGTTGTGGCGGCAGCACCCCGACGGGGCGGTGGATTGGTGGGACCGTGACTGGAGCATCTGGCACAGGTGGGAGTGAATGAACGCTGTTGAAGCCATCCTCATCGGTGTTGTCACCCTTGTTGCGGCGGTTGTCCTTCGTTTGATTTACGTCTGGTACACCCGAATACGACCCCTTCAACCCTCGCTTGATTTGGAGTGGGCTGCGGATTGCAAACATTTGACCACCGCCACGGTCAACGGGTCGGCGTTGACCTTTCACATGGTTCGAAATTTCACATGGCGCACGACCAGAGACCGGGATGAGGATTGGGAGGACGAAATCAGCGTGGATGCCGAGGACCTGAAAGACGTCTGGTTCATCGTTGACCATTTCCACTCCATCAAGGGCCTGGCTCACACCTACCTCACGTTCGAATTTGGTTGTGGAACGTGCCTCTCGTTTTCGTTTGAATCGCGCCGAGAGAAAGGTGAACGCTACCATCCATGGGACGGCCTTTGGCGCGCCTATGAGCTCTACCTCTTGGTTGGAACAGAGCGGGACGTGACGGGACTCAGAACCCACGGAAGGGGCAACAAGGACTACATGTTTCGTGCCAACACCCCGCCCGAGAAAAACAGGGAACTTCTCTTTGCCATGGTCAAGAAACTCAACGACCTTGCTGTGAACCCCGAGTGGTACCATTCCCTTTTGACGACCTGCAACACGTCCATCGTCAACATCGTCAACGAAGTGACGCCGGGAAGGATTCCGTTTTTGTGGCGCAATTTCCTCCCGGGCTACACCCCAAAGGCAGCGTTTAATCTGAAACTCATCGAAGATTGGGGCGGCCTTGAGGAGACCCTTCGCAAGGCGAGGATCGACGAGAAAGCCCAAGCCTGGGACGGCGTTGAGGACTATTCGGCTATGCTTCGTTCGTTCCTGCCGCCTTCCAAGGCAGGTGAAGGGGATGAATCATCATCAGGCGTCCGTGCTTGAACGAGAGTTGAACCTTGGGTCCAACGCTGGTGTTGTGAAGTCCACGTGATCCCATGGTCAGCGTCTCACCGCTGAGGCTGAAGGCTGCGCCTTCCAGCACCACCTCTTCTGCAACAGGCAGCGCAAACAACGAGAATTCATCGCCAGGCTCAAGTTCTATAGAATGAGGGCCATTGGGTGAAAAGAATCGATAAACGTGGGTGTGGCTGATGCACGTGATCCTCAGCGAAGAGGCGCCGCACGTGAGAAGGTTGGCCCATTCATGTTGTGGGTCTCCGCCGGTCGCTCCAACCACCCAGCACGCCGTGAACCCTTGCTCGTGAACCCAATCAATCGCCTTGCTCAAGTCATTGGTGTTCTGCTGAGGGCGCTCGACCACGGTACCGCCTCTCGCCACGTGTTCGTCCAGCCGGTCCTGCTCGACGCTGTCCATGTCGCCCACCACGGCATCGGGCCTGAGACCATGCTCCAGGCACGTTGTCAGCGCTCCATCGCAAGCGATGATGGCAGCTGCTTCATCCGCCAACGCCAGCACCACCGCTTCGGGGGCCGGCTCACCGCAGGCAAAGATGAGCGCCGTTTCGCCTGCCACGGGGGTATGTGGGGCCCCTCCCTTCTGAACTCAGCGGTGGTGGGAAACGGCGGAAATGACCCCCTACGGGGGTCAAGCGAAAGTCAACAATGATTTTCAAGGTCGCCGGGTGTGCTTAACCCATGGCGACCGGTGATTTTCAAAACAATGGAATGAAAAGCATCGGCTTGGTTGTGCTGTTTCTTTTGTCCCTTCTCTCGCCCCTGTTGATGACACCGACGTCATCGCCTTCACTGGATGAGACTGACGCACCCGGGTTCACCGGCCCGTTCACGCAGGCCTCAGGTTACGGCCACGACTTTGCCGGGACGACCCTTGATGTTGACGGCCTCGTTCAGGTTTCGGTCCGTGAGGAGTCGATGCTCGACTTGTGGAGCACCGAGGTGTTGAACCTCTCTTTTGGTGAGCATCACGGCACGCCCGACATGAAACTGACTCGGCACGACAAGGCACACTTTTGCTGGAGCACGCAGGAAGGCACGGTTCGAACCGCCATTCATCGCCCCACCGGGGTTTGGACCACCACCCTCGTCGACTCCGTAGCGACCGCTACCGCAACGACGCTGGTGGACTGCGCCGTTGGCATCACCGCCAACGAACGACCGCGTGTACTGTACGCTGACGGGGACGACCTCAAGATGGGGCGATACGCCGAGCAAAGCCAAACCTACTACGACGGCCCCCGATGGCACACACGGACCATCATGGAAGACGTCGCTCCGACGCACCTCGCTCTTGACATCACGCCCGACGGCTTGGAGTGGGGCTTGATGCGCACCGATGCCGGCGCGCTGCATCAGGTGAATTTCAGCGGCGCCTACTGGACCGAGTACCTTCTGGACGCTGGTCCCGTCGGCGAGCGGTTCGAGTTGAGGGTGGACGACGATGGGGTCGCCCACGTGTTGTACTCCCGGACCACCACCGGTGAGGTCGTTCTTCTCCGCATTGATGGCATGGAACGCGACCAGCGCATCCTGCTTCAGGCCGACGACCTCACGGACGTCCTCGGCATGGACCTGGACGCCAACAACATCGAACAGGTCGCCACGGCCACGCAGGACGGCTCCTCGTTCTCGATCAACCTGATCCGTTCGCTGGCAGGCCAAGACACCGGGCGAGTTAACCCCGTGCCATCAACGGCCATCGAAGATGCCGATGACGAAACGGAAGGCCTCATGCTCATGGGCGACCTGAACGACGACGGTTTCGATGATTTGGTGGTTTCAACCCCCGAGGCCGACCTTGTCTCGATGACGGACAACGGGCGTGTTGCGGTCTATTACGGCTCGAGCAGCGGCCTTTCTGAACTTCCAGACATGATTTACGCCGGTGCATCCGACGGCGCACAGTTTGGCTTCGGCATGGACCTTGGGGATTTCAACAACGACGGCGTTCTCGATTTGGCCGTCGGTTCACCGGGCTGGGCACCAGCGGATGACCCAACGACTCGTCACGGGATGGTCCACGTGTACCTCGGCAACGCCTCCGGTGTGTCAGCCTCACCTTGGTCGAACCTGACGGGCGTCGCCAACGAATCCCTTGGCAGTGCCGTTGCGGCGCTTCACCACGTCAACAGCGGTGATGGCCTCGCCGCCACCGCTCGAAACCACACCGTGCAGGTCAGTCCTACGCAGGTTGACGACGGGAAAGTGAACCTCTACACGGGGAATCAGAGCGGCCTCCATCCGATGCGAAACCTCACGCAAACCGAAAACGGGGGCTTGTTCGGTCGGTCGCTGGAAGCGTGCGATGTGAACAACGACGGCTTTGACGAACTGATCGTGGGCAACACCGGGACGTACGACGCGCCTGCCACCTACTCGTCCGTGGAGTACTTTTTCGGTTCAACGTCAGGCTACAACGGCACGGCCGACCACACCGTGGCGTCCATCACCCAAGGGCGGTTGTTTGGATTGAACATCGCTTGTGTGGGCGACTTGAACGGCGACGGCTTTGACGAACATATCGTTTCAGAACCGTTCAACTCAACGCAGAGCTTTGGCGCAGGCACGCTCTGGCTCTTCGAAGGCACCGACGGGACCCTGCCAGGCGACGCCGACTGGCAGTATTTCCCACCGCCCAACAGCCGCATCGGTGAAGCGATGGCAGGCGCGGGCGACATCAACGAAGACGGCTACGGGGACGTTTACATCTCCAGCCGAATGGGGAACGCTGCGGGACGGATTGAGATTTTCCTCGGTTCACCCAACGGCATCAGCACGGACCGTCAGTTGCTCGCCGAAGGCAACACGAGCGAGCGCCTTGGTTTCCGAATGGCCGCCGACGGCGACGTTGACGGCGACGGTCTCAGCGACCTTTTCTACTCAATGCGTTCCGGCGAGCGAGGAACGTCGTACGGCCTGACGTACCTGATGTTGAGTGAGCAGGATTGGGAATCGATCTCCTTCGAACGACAAGGCACCATCACCGACGTCAAGTTGGGGACAGCCGGCCGTGGAGAGACCAGCATCGTCTACACACACGCCGATGCTCTTCGACTCCACGTTTCCAAACTTGAACACATGAACGATGGAACGCCCGGTGGGCAATGGGTTGACCAAACGGTCGTGCGCCTCAACACCACGCATCTTGGCGTGGCGTTTGCCGTCCGCTCATCCGGTCAACCGATGGTGCTGGTGGAGAACACCTCGGCGATGATGTTGTCCTCCACGTCCTCCATGACGGCCCTTCAACAGGCCGTCGCAACGACCGGGACCATGGGGCAGTGGTTGGGTTCAACCATCACGCATGATAACAAACAAGTGCTTGCTTACACCTCAGGTCTCGGCAATCAAATCTTCGCAGCGACGCAATCTCCCTCCGGCTGGTCCACCGAACTGGTGCGCACCGCTGCGGACCTGACACAGGCCATTGAGGTCGAGGTTGACGCACAGAACACCCCCCACCTCGTGTACCGCCACGACGGAAACGACCAGCTGGAATTGGCCGTGGGCGGTTCGAGTTGGTCGCTCACAGCCCTTGGCGGCGCCGGCGATGCCGTGTCGCAACAACACCCCGCCGCGGTGCTCGCCAACGGTTCCCTGGCCGTGGGGCTCGTGGCCTCCAACGGCACGGGCACGAACCTCGAGGTGTGGGTGCACGACGGCTCCGGTCTCGCTCGGCACGTGGTGGCCAACCACAGCGAGTTGAACAGCAACCTTGCTCTTGAAGTGCTCGCCAACGGTTCCCTTCTTCTGGCAACGCTCACCACCGACGGAACCCTCAGCGCTTACGAACACTGGCCCGCCAGCATCGGTTGGGTCGAACACACCCTGCCCCAACCCAGCGGTGTCGCCAACGAGTACCGACTCGACCTCAAGGGCGGAGATTCACCCTTGCTGGCCGTTCGCGGCAACGCCATCTCCTCTATTTACGGCCTGAACGAAAGCGGGGCGTGGGTCTCCCTTGCCGAGCGACCGGCTGCCGCCGTTGATGGCGCATGGGACGTGTTGCACGCCGGCGATCATCTGGTCTTGATGACCAGTGACCCCGTCTCGCAACACCTCACGTTCAACAGTCTTGAACTCAACACCACCACGGGTGAGCCCAACCAATGGATGTCGACAACGTTTGGTGATGTTCGAACGAACCACCCCGTTCACGCCAAACTCGATTCGAACGGGACGGTCCACATGGCTTACTGGGACGAGGTCAACGACGATGTCATCATGCTCCGCCTCTACGGCGATGCAGACCGCGACCTCGTCTTCGACCTCATCGACGCCATGCCGAGCGTCGGCGACCAGTGGATGAACAGCGACGGCGACAACTACGGTGACAACCCGCTCGGACCGTTGCCCGATGCTTGCCCCACGGATGCGGGCTTGTCGTCGTTCATCTTCCAAGGCTGCGATGATTACGACACCGACGGCTACAGGGACACCATTGACGGATGTGACGACCAGGGCGGCACGTCGTGGATCGATCGTTTCGGCTGCGAGGACCTCGACCAGGACGGCTGGTCGGACAACGATGCTTCCTACTTCGACGGTGACGTCTTCAAGAGCAACTGGAAACAGGCTCTGGACACCGACGGCGACGGTTTCGGCGACAATCACGGCGTGGACTGCTGTGCGGTTCCCGTTTACGACCCCAACGCTGGTCCGGGCGATTTGTTCCCCTACCTCGCCTCACAATACAGCGACTATGACGGTGATGGCTACGGCGACAACGACACCGACACCGTTCACGGTGATTACTGCCCGTGGGACTTTGGGACGTCCTTCCGAGACCGAAACGGATGCCTTGATACCGACGGTGATGGGGCCAGCGACCCGTCGGGCGAGGGGACGATTTTCGAATGGAACGCCACCGAGCACGGCGCCGATGTGTGGCCCTTTGACCCCACGCAGTGGCAAGACACCGACGGCGACGGCTTCGGCGACAATCAATCCGAGAACGCCACCAACCCGGACCGCTTCCCCATGCGAATCGCCGCCGCCAACGACACCGATGACGACGGCTATGCCGACAATTGGACCGAGTTTTACAACGGCACCAACGCCCAAGGCATCTTCATCGACGCCTGCCCCACCGAATGGGGCAACTCCACCCGACGAAACCTCACCGTCTACGCCTACGGTTGCCCCGATGCCGACGGGGACGGCTACACCGACGCGTACGTGTTTGACGTCGATCCTGACACGGGCCTGCGCATCAACGAACTCGGCGACGCCTTCCCGGACGAGCGAACCCAGTCCAAGGACCGGGACGGCGATGGGTTTGGCGACAATCCAGTGGGCGCCAACGGCGATCAGTGCCCTGAGGTCCCCGGCGTGCTGAACGGCACCGATGGCGTGGGTTGTCGGGTCATCGATCTCAACGATGATGACGGCGACGGCCTGATCAACGAACTGGATTTGATTTGTCCCAACACGCCGTTGGGCGAGCAGGTCAACGCCGACGGTTGTTCCCAATCCGAACTCGACGACGACGAGGACGGGGTCAACAACAACCTTGACCTCTGCCCCGACACGCCTGCAGGGCTTGCTGTTGACGCTGAAGGTTGCAGTGAGGCGCAGCGAACATCGGACACCGACGGTGACGGATTGAACGACCCTGAGGACACGTGCCCGGATACGGAACCCGACGCTGAGGTCGACGAAAACGGCTGTTCTCAAGCGCAACGCGACACCGACGGCGACGGCCTGTCCGACCTTGACGATGCGTGCGACGACACCCCGCCCGGGTTCCCCATTCTCGCCAACGGTTGCACCGATGAAAGCGCCCTTGACACCGACCTCGACGGTGACGGGTACAGCGGCGTCTACGCCTACGACATCGACCCTATCACGGGGCTCCATGTCAATCAAACGGGGGACGCCTTCCCCAGCGATGCGACGCAGTGGTATGACCAAGACGGCGACGGCTACGGGGACAACCCCTCGCCGGCCAACAACGCCGACGATTGCCCCGCTGAAACCGGCACGTCCTACATCGATTTCCTCGGTTGTTATGACGACGGCGACGGTTATCGCGACGAAAACGAGCCTGAAGCCCTCCGTGGTGATCCCACCCAGTGGCGAGATTCAGATTTCGACGGGTTTGGTGACAACTGGGGCAACCCGTCATGGAACGCCACGCGGGACCCCTCGTGGCCCGGCCAGTTCGTGGAGGGTGCAACCAACGCCGACTTCTGTCCGAAGACCACGCCCGGCTTGAGCGTGGACGAGGAAGGGTGCCACATCTCCCAACGAGACAGCGACGCCGACGGCGTGATGGACGATGCTGACAACTGCCCCAACGAACCGAAGGGCGTCGACGGATACGATGACGGTTGTCCATACGTACCGCTGTCCGGCGACGGCGAGGAAGGCCTGTTCGGCGTGGACGCCGGCATCATCATGTTGGCTCTTGGCGGCCTGGGTGGCTTGGCCATCGTCAGCCTGCTGGTCGTGCGACTTCTGCGGAGGGAGGACGACGACGAGGACGACGAGTACGATGATTTCTACGACGACGAAGAGGAGGAAAGTTTCCTTGACCGACTCGACCGGACGACCTCCGTTCAGCCTCAACGCTCCCGTTCGGTGCCTGAACGTCGCTCCAACCCAGGTCCTTCCAGCGGTCCCAGTGGCCCTGCTCCAAGTCGAACCGCTCCGGTGCGCAAGCGAGGTCCTCCCGGTGGTCCTGCCAAAACCGGCGGCCCCCCGGGTCGCGGCCCGAGCAAGAAACCCACGCCCAAAGTGGCACCTGAACCTCAAAAGGCAGGCAAGAAGAAGGTGGTCGCCGACGAGGACCCTGGAAAGAAAGTCCGCAAGGCCAAGATCAACGTCGATTTGTCCATCTTTGAGGACTGGCAAACCGACGATCGCGAAGCCGCCGTGGAATGGGTGGTCGGTGCGTTTGCTGACGGCGACGAAGAGCGAACGGTGTTGATGCAACTTCAGGAAACGGGATGGACGGCCAAGCAATCCCGTGCGATTTGCGACCTGGCAAAGAACCATCGAGGTTGAACGCCCTCGTGAGGGCTTAAATGGAGAGCGACGGTCGCCAAGAAAGGAGGAAGACGGATGTCGGATGAATTGACGGTTTCCGCCTCCGATATCGAGGTTGACGAGGCGGCGGCGTATTTCGGCGCCACCGAATCCAGCGATGTTCTCCACGCCATGATGGCCATGCCTCGTGAACAAGCGATGATTCAATTCTTTGAGTTGCTTTCGGACATTGTTCTGCGGCCGGGCGACTTTGATTTCGAGGCTGCGAGCGAACGAATGCAATGCGAGGGCGGTGAAATCTACTACCTCGTGGCAGGCCACCTCGGCCTCATGAGCATGCCGGACCCGCTGCTGCAGGCCTTGGGTTTGCCCGATTCCTCCGGGGAAACGGCCGCAGGCGATGCCGGTATTGCCGATGGGGATCGAGCTGCGTTGGAACGCCTCGCTGACCCGATGCGTATGATGAAACTCTTTGCCGTGGCCTACCAAACCGGCTCGAAAGATGAAGTGGTCAACTACATCAACGGATTTGAAGGGTTCCTCAAGAACGTCGGCGGCTCGGTCCCGGCGCTGGTCAGCATCAGCACCGAATTGGATGCAGCCCTCGACGTGGCAGGCCACGTGCTTCCCATCGCCACCCTTGCCAGTGGCTCGGCTGCGGCCGCCACGGTCGACGTTCCCGAAACGACCAGCCTCCCGGCGCCCGTGGAAACGGCGCCGCCCGCTGCTGCGCTTCCGGAACCCGANGTTGCCTCCGACCTCGAACCTGCNACCGTTCCTCTTCCGACGACGCCCGCACCTGAACCCGCACCCACCCCGGCGACACCGAGCACGGTGGCCCTCCCCGCCAGCACCGTGGCGCTCCCGGAGGTTGCGCCCGTCCCCGAGGAAGAGGTGTCGATCAACATCGAGAGCGAGAAGCAGGTTGCGAAAGCGACGCAAGATGCTTTTTCCGGAGCGTTCAGTTCTGAACTGGTCCCCGAACCTGAGCCGGTTCCTGCGTCGGAAACCGCCCCTGAAGAAACCGAGTTCGTGAGCGCTGCTGAACACTTCATCGCCGCTGATGAGGACGGGAGCGGCGCCCTTGACGTTGAGGAACTTGCGCAAGCCACCGGGACGAGCCTCGAGGAAGCCAGTGCCCTCCATGCGGAAGCGGACACCGACGGCGACGGNGTGGTCACCCTCTCGGAATTCATCGCTTCACCGGCCGCAGAGAAGACGGCCTCGCTTCCCAAACCCGTCGCCCCGGTTCGCCGTCCGCTCGCTCAACGCCCCGCACCGACTCAGCCCCAAGCCCAGCCGGCTCAACCACCCCCTCAACCTCAACCCTGGCAGCAGCAGCCCCCTCAGCAAGGTTGGCCACAACAGCGTCCTCAACAGCAAGGCTGGCAGCAACCGCCTCAACAGCAGGGNTGGCCTCGTCCCCAAGCGCCGCTGGTCCAACCGACCATACGCTCGGGCGTGCACTGCCGCGGTTGCGGCATTGGATTGGACCCTTACTGGCGTTTCTGCCCGGTGTGCGGTCAGCAAAACTTGGGCTANTGATGCGGCTTCAATGGGCGACGAACGTCCCGTTTTCGAACAGCACGGTTTCGTCAAGCCACACGCTGGGGGCCCGCATAACACCCGGCACCTGGATACCGACGGCAGCTGAACCGCCCAAGGTGGTGTTGTCCCCGATTGAGAAGTAGGCCGTGCCGAGTTTCTTCTCGTCTTCGAGCACGTTTCCAGCGAGGCGAGCGTTGGGGTTCATGCCGAAACCGAACTCAGCGATGGTCCATACGTTTTCTTGGTCCTTGGCTTTCAACCGCTTGGCGGCCTCACCAAAGGTTTGGCGAATTTGCGCCGCCACGGTGCCACCTTTGACGTCGACGACCAATCCGTTTTCGATTTGGAGCACCACGGGTTCGTCAACCAAGGCAGAATCCCATGAGCCATCGATGACGATGGTGCCGTTCATCGTTCCCTCTCGCGGAAGGGTGAAAATTTTGCCAGCGGGGAGGTTGGTCAACATGCGTGGGCGGTTGCAGATGCCGTTGTCATCCAACTTCCATTCACGCCAGTTCACTTCGAAGGTCACATTGGTGCCTGAATCCGATTTGACGTTCACGATTCGTTTCCGGCGAAGCAAGTTGTTCATCTCGCCGATGTTTTTCTTGATGATGTTGAAGTCAGCCGACATACCGCCTTCAGTGAACATTTCCACCGTCATGCCCGGCATGGTCGCCACGCGGGAACCGTCCTTGATGGCTTGACGAACGGCGCGAGTGTGGGTCAGCGAATAACGCGTTGGTGCGATGACGACCTGCTGTTGTCGCATGAGGTTGGCCACCGGCGTGGGAGGCTCCTCGCCGTGGTGGCGCCCTTTGGGCATCACGACGAGCAGGACGCGGTCCGACCTCAAGCTGGCAGCATCGTGAAGCGCTTGTCCGACCTCCGTCGTGGTTGAATCGCACACGATCAGAATGTTTTCACCCCNGCGGAGGTCCATGCAGGTGTCAATGACGGTCCGGGCGCTTTTGGCCATTTTTTCCTTGAGGTCAAGTTCGTCGCCAGTCTCCTCTTCCACCGGTTCTTGAACGACAGGTTCCTCCTCTTCCGAGAGGCCCTCAGCCTCGTTCATGATGTCCTCAATGTCTTGGTCGACCGGTTCATCATCGTCCTTGCCCGAACCCTTTCGGCGAAACGGNAGGACCATGCCGCGGGTACCGTTCAAATGTTCTTGAATGTGTGCATTTTTTTATCGCTTTGACCCTCCAAACGAACCGTTTTCANCGGGGGGAGTGTTGAAGAAGCACGGGGCTTTGAANCCNCCATGGAAGCCTACGAGGAGTTCATTCAACGCGTTCAAGACATTCACCGCCTCGGTGCGCTTCAGGGCCACTTGGGCTGGGACCAAGAGGTCCTGATGCCGGCCAAAGGCGCCGCTTCACGCGGCGAGATGATGGCCTGGCTCGCCGGTAAGCGCCACGAGCAATTGACGGATGCTCGGATGGGAGCACTGCTGACCGAGCTGGAAGCCGAGGACCTCGACGTCGACCAGGCCGCCAACGTTCGTGAGATGCGGCGAAGCCACGATCAGGCCGTTCGGCTGCCGAAATCCTTCGTTGAAGCCTTTGCGCAGGCAAGGTCCGAGGCGTTGGTGGCGTGGCAGTCCGCACGTGAGGCTTCTGATTTTTCGGCGTTCAAGCCGGCGCTCTCAAATCTCATTGACATGACCAAACAAAAAATTCAGCTTCTCGGCGTTTCGTCGACGCCGTACGACGTGCTTCTGGACGAATACGAAGTGGGCATGACCGTCGAGGACTACGACCCGCTCTTCGCGGGCCTGCGCGAGCGTCTCGTGCCCCTCCTTCAGGCCATCACCAAGGCCCAGGATGGAACCGATGAACCCTCCATCCCCGAAGGCGTGGTGTTTTCCGTCGAGGCGCAGAAGGCCTTCTGCGAGGCGGTGTCCAATCACATGGGCTTTGACTTTGAAGCGGGCCGTATGGACGCCTCCACCCACCCGTTTTCCGCNGGTCTGTGGCCGGGCGACACGCGTTTCACGACACGATTTGACGAGAAGGACCCCTTCTCTTGCCTCTACGCCGTCATGCACGAAACCGGTCACGCCCTGTACGAACAGGGGCTTGATCACGCCCATCGATTCACCCCTCGTGGAGCAGCCGTTTCACTTGGCGTGCATGAATCCCAGAGCCGGTTTTGGGAAAATCAGATCGGTCGAACGCCGGCGTTCTGGAAAGTCGTGCTCCCTTGGTTCCGTTCTGCGTTTCCCGATGCACCCGAGTTCGACGAGCACAACCTGAACCGCTTGGCCAACCGGGTTGAGAAAGGCTTCATTCGCGTTGAGGCNGACGAAGTCACGTACAACTTACATGTGATGCTCCGCTATGAAATTGAGAAGCAATTGTTCAACGGCGATCTCGCCGTTGACGACCTTCCATCGGCTTGGAACACCATGTTCAAAGCCTGGTTTGACATTGATGTTCCCGAGGACCGGCTGGGGNGCCTGCAAGACATTCACTGGTCGATGGGCGCGTTNGGCTATTTCCCAACCTACACGCTTGGAAACCTGTACGCTGCTCAACTCCTCGAGGCAATGGCGGCAGACCTCGGCGACATCGACGAGTTGGTCGCTTCCGGTGATTGGGAGCCAATGTTGGCTTGGTTGCGCCCCCGAATTCACGAGCGGGGCAGCCAGGTCTCGCCGGCTCAACTCATCGAGGACGCTACGGGTTCACCGCCCAGTCCCGAACCGTTCCTGCGCTACGTTGAACGAAAATACGGCGAACTCTACCAGCTCTAAGACCACGGGGTCATGACCAGGGGGCTGCCCACCGAACCGGGTTCCACCAGCAAGCGTCCTTTCGGTCCCGTTTCGGGTGAGCGCTCAAAGACCGGCGTCCCGGCCACGACCGTCACTTGTGTCCAACCAACGAGTTCACGCCCGTTGAAGGGGCTCCATCCAACACGAGTCCACGTGTGCTCGTCGGCAACCGCATGGCGTTGGTCCATGTCGACCAAGATGACATCGCCGTCCATCCCCTCCTCGAGGCGGCCTTTCCCGACCATGTTGAAACAGTCTGCAACGTTGGTTGACATCCACTTCACCACGTCTTCAATGCTGCATGTGCCGTCCTTGGCATGCGTCAACATCACGGCGAGGGAGGTTTCCACGCCTGGCATGCCGCTCGGCGCACCGGGGAACCCGAGCGCTTTGGCCTCCAGCGTGTGCGGTGCATGATCGGTGGCGATGCACTGGACGGTTCCCTGTTTGAGTTGTTTCCACAAAGTCGCACGGTCCTTTGCGTAGCGAATGGGTGGGTTCATTTTCAGGCGTGTTCCTTCCCGCTCGACGTCGGTTTCGTCGAACGTGAGGTGCTGGGGAAGCGTCTCGGTGGTGATGATGGCTCCCTCACCGGCAGCGGTTGAAGGGAGAACCGTGATGCCTTCCAGCCAGTCGGCTTCGATGCCGCTGGTGAGGTGAAGCACGTGCAATCGATGGCCTGAGGCTTGGGCGAGTTCAACCGCCAGTTGGGTGGCGATGAGCGCCGTGACGTCGTCGCGCCATTCAGCGTGAGCGGCCATGTCGGTTCGGCCTTCGATCATCACCGCCCGCTCATCCATTCGCTTCTCGTCTTCGGCATGGACGGCAATCAGGCCGCCCGTCCCGTTGAAAATNCGCTCGAGGGCGTCGCGTTCGTTGACCAGCAACGTTCCCGTCGACGAGCCCATGAAAATTTTGATGCCGCAAATACCGGGAATGGCAAGGGGTGAATCGGGCGTTCCGACGGCCTCTTGGAGGTCGCTCACGTTGTCGGGCGTTGCGCCGATGAAGAAGCCGTAGTTGTTCACGCACTTTTCCGAGGCGGTCTGGAGTTTGGACATCATGCCCTCCAAGGTCGTGATGGAGGGTTTGTTGTTGGGCATGTCCAGGAATGAGGTTACACCGCCGCTCACGGCCGCCGCTGAGCCCGAACCGAGGTCTTCTTTCTCGGGCTGGCCGGGGTCCCTGAAGTGGACCTGTGGGTCGATCACACCGGGCAGAAGATGAAGGCCCGTGCCGTCGATGAACAACTCGTCCTCGAGGGGAGCGAGGGTGCTGCCGAGAGCGATGGTCTCGATGATGCCGTTTCGAATTCTCAAGTCACCGATGCCCGTTTCGTGGGGCAGGACCATGGTAGCGCCTTGAATCAAGATGTTGCCGTTCATGTTGCTCTCTCAGTGGTCTGGAGCCGAATTCAGCACATGAACATGATGCGAGGCAAGCACGAGGGTCATCGTCGTGCGGCAGGCGGACGGAAGGCATCGCACACGGCGGCGTCCATGTCCATGTAGGGACCGTTCATGAGGTCAATGCAGTAGGGCACCGCCTTCCACAATTCATCGATGGTTTCCCGTATGGACTTTGGGCGACCGGGCAAGTTGAACACCAGCCCGTTCCCTCTCAACCCGCCAACTTGTCGAGAGAGGATGGCGGTTGGTACGTACTTCAGGGAAATGGCGCGCATTTGTTCGCCAAACCCGGGCATCATTCGGTCGCACACGGCCTCCGTAGCCTCTGGCGTAATGTCCCGTGGTGCGGGTCCGGTGCCGCCCGTCGTCACCACGACGCTGCACCCTTCCTCATCCACCAGTTCGATGATCGCTGCCTCCACGTCGTCTCGTTCGTCGGGCACGCACCGATACAGGGCGGTCCACGGACTCTTGATGGCCGCCTGGAAAAACGCCAGGATGGCCGGACCGCCTTCATCCGTGTAATCTCCACGGCTGGCACGATCGCTGACCGTGACGATGCCGAGTCGAACGGGATCGCCGCTGTGCCCCTCGCGACCTGGAAACGACGTCGTGNCGTCCATGCCATCACCTACTGGTCGCCGTACTTGGCGATGATGTCCGCATGGAAGTTGTCAAGAAGCGTGTCCTCGAAAAGTTCGGTTTGACGGCGCATCTTGGTTGAACGGATGTGAAGCACGGCCATCAAGATGAACACACCGATGACCAGCGGAATGAAGACCTCAAGCTTGTACTGGTGCATGAATTTCACGATTCCCTCGGCCGTGTAGGCCCACGTGACCGAGGCNATGGAACCGCCGATGAGCGTGGCCAGCAGCACGCGCATGAATTGCATGCGGGACAGCAGGCCGAGCATGGCGCCCACCAACACGCCGGACGCCATGAAGGGAATCCACACGAAGAAGATGAGCCCCCAGAAACCCCACTTGTTGATCATTTCTCGCTTCTCGTTGGCCATGTATTCCACGGTCGAGAGGGTATCGCCCAGGAACTTTGTCTGTAAAACTCGGCCACCCAAACCGTCCTGTTTGGCCACCGCCACGATACGCTCGTCATCGCTTTGGGAACGGCGCTCGACACGACCGGCCCCGGAGCGGTCAGCCAGCGTTGAGACTTCGTTTCGGGTTTTGACGACCAGTTCCTGAGAACCCAGGAGGTCTTCGTTGCGTTCGTGGATGAAGCGGTACAACTCGTCCTTGATTTGCGTCGATGTCTTGTTGAAACGGAGCCAAGCAAAGCGTTGCGTCGGCCGGAAGATGACGGAAACGAAGACCACACGGTCGTCACTGGTAACCACGGCGCCCGTCATTTCGACGTCCGGTCGTCGTGTGAAAAAGAGGTCCAGACTGTCTCGCACATCGTCCTCGATGCGGGACAGGGAATGAAGTTCGGAAAAGAAACTGGAGTAGTCTTGTTGTTCAACGCTCAGGTCGGCTTCCTCGCTGCGGGCGCCAATGCCCACGCCGGAGTCGAAGTCAACGGTGGCGCCGTCGCCGATCACACGCACGTTGAGTTGAACGGGCTTGAAGACACGGAAGATGGCGAATTCCTCCAGCAAACTCCGCAGCAGTTCAGCGCGCACTTCGGCCGAGTCAGATAGCGTGTTCTCCGTGTTTTTGTACGCCACCATGATGTCGATGGAGAGTTCTCGAACTTCGGTTTTGAACAGGTCGGGGTCCACCTCGATGGAGAGCTGTTCGCTCACGTTGTGGACGGTGTCTTCGACCAGTCGGGTGATGTGAGTCCGGGACAAGATGTCGTCGGCTTCTTGGTGGTAAATCTTGTACATCACGGGGTAGATGATGAGCAGGGTGATGAGCGAGAGCGAGAGGGAGATGAACGCCATCCACCAAGCAGGGATGCCTGCGGCACCACCGGTGAGCATGGCCGTTTCACGTCCGCCGCCCAATTCTGCTCCCATCAAGATGTAGCCCCAATCGCCGAGGTCTTGCACCGTCCAGCACGATCGAGGACCAGCATCTTCGATGCGAACGTCGGAGTGCTCGTCATCGTTCACGAACGGCAAGAAAGCCAAAGCTTCCTGCGTGATCTCATGCTCAAATTCAACGCTCTTCGAGATGGTGTTCATGACCACGGGCGATGAGGCATCGCGCTCTTCGTACACCGTGACCTTGAACACGAGTTCGTAGTGGCCTTCTGGCAGTTCGGAATACGGGGCTTTGAAGTAAGCACGCCCGTTGCTCCGGTCGACTTTGTTGATGGTTCGTACCGTTTCGTTCGAACCGTAGTCTTCCTCCACCACGGATTTCGTTCCTTCGTTCACCGTGCTGAAAAACGTGTAGTTGAGGTAGGCTTCACCGTTCGGCAGGTTGTGCCCCGCAATGGAAAAGAGTTCCTGGTCGGGGTCGGGGAAAATNTTCAGCCAGGGCTCATCGGTGATCTCGGTGCATTCATCGCCGATGTCGAGGAAGGTGGTGGAGGCGGTGTGGTCGAGCGTGGTGGAGTTGCCCAGCATGCCCGCTGACATCGAGAACAGCAGCAAGGCAAACAAAATGCCGTAGGCGACACCACCCAAGAGGACGAAATCTTCGATTTTTGAGAGGAACATGCGTCCACCGCCTTGGCGGCGCTGGCGGATTTCTTGGAGTTCCTTGCCTTCACGGTCCTTCGCTTTGGCGTGCTCGTCGTGCGAGTCGTTGGCGTCGGATGCGGAGCCCTCGTCCTTCGCCATGAAGTTCCATACCCCCTTCAGTTCAAGAATCCTTTTCCCGAGGTCGATTGAGTGACCACGCCTATGCTCCACTCTATAGAATCTTTCCGCGACCTCGTCTCGAGTCTNNGCGGACACNGTTGGTGGGTCAGGCCGGACTTGAACCAGCGACCTCGGCATCTTCAGTGCCGCGCTCTCCCAACTAAGCTACTGACCCGTGCAAGGTTGGCCAACGCCCTCGCCATATCAAGCCTTCCGCTGACGACGCCAGCGCGACCGAAGCGGTGGGATCGACGACCGGCGCTTCACTCTGCCCCGTCCAGGGCTTCCTTTTGGAACGCAAACAGAACGTCCAGCCCCACGTCGGCGCCCTTGAGGAGAGCCGTCAATTCGTCAGCGGAGAAAGTGGATTCTTCGCCGGTTCCCTGAACTTCCACGTACTTGCCGTCGCTGGTTTTGATCACGTTCATGTCCACGTCAGCGTTGGAGTCGAGCACGTAATCAAGGTCGAGGTACACCTCTCCGTTCACCAGTCCGACGGACACCGCTGCCAGATCATGCGGTATCACCGTGTTTTCGTGGTTCGTTCGCTCGATTTCGTTCAGGGTTGGCGCCGTCCAACCCTCTTTTCGCTCTTCAGCCGTGGGCCGCAGGTCCACGGGGAGGCAAACGCCCTGGGCAATCAGGCGGCGAACGGCGAGACGAAGGGCGATGTTGGCGGCGGTGATGGAGGCGCAACGTGTGCCACCGTCGGCGTTCAGCACGTCGCAATCCACGTTGAGCGCAACGGGTCCAAGCGCTTCCAAATCGACGGCCGCTCGGAGTGAACGCGCAATCAGGCGTTCAATTTCCTGCGTTCTTCCCTTGGCGCCTCGGCGCTCTCGACGAAAACGGGAGTCGGTCGAGCCGGGGAGGAGCGAATACTCGGCGTGAACCCAACCTTTGGTGGCGTCGCGTGGAAACCAGCCGGGGAGCCTTGCTTCCTTGGTGCAGCACGCCAGCACCACCGTATCACCTTGCTTGTACAGCACGGATGCGAGCGCATTGGGCGTGAAGTCCAGCGTGACTTCGGGGGTTCGCATTTCATCGTTGGCTCGAGAGACGTTCAGGTCGGTTTTGAATTTCGCCATGGCCCGGGCTACGGTGCGGGCTTCATCAAGCCTTCTCAAGCGCCAAACGGCGGCACGGGCAGGTTGAAAGTGTGGCTTCCGTTACACGCCATCATGGCTCAACCCCAAGCCGTGATTTGTGCCGTCGCACGCACCCCCATCGGGAAGTTCATGGGGGCCTATTCGTCCATGACGGCGGTTGATTTGGGCGTGGCCACCGTCAAGGAATTGCTCAATCGAGCAAAGATTGACCCCGCCTCTGGCCTCGTCGACGAGGTGCTGTTCGGCCAGGTTCTCCAGGCGGGCGTTGGTCAAAACCCAGCGCGTCAAGTTGCGCTTGGAGCCGGCCTTCCGGTCTCGACGCCTTGTGCCACCGTCAACAAGGTCTGCGGCTCGTCCCTCAAAGCCGCCATGATGGCGGCCAACAGCATCCGGGCGGGCGAATACAAGGTGATCGTTGCCGGTGGTATGGAGAGCATGACCAACGCCCCGCAATTGCTGATGGGCCAGCGAAAAGGAGCCAAAATGGGCGATTCAAAGCTGGTTGATTCGATGATTCACGACGGGCTTTGGGACGTCTACAACGATGTTCACATGGGCACCACCGGCGAGACCGTTGCACAGGAGTGCAACATCGACCGCGAAACCATGGACGCTTTCGCAGCTCGAAGTCAACAACGCGCCGCTGAGGCGTGGGCCAACGGCTGGTTTGACTGGGAAACCTTCCCCGTTGCTATTCCGCAGCGACGGGGCGCTGACCTGGTGTTGACCACCGATGAAGGCGTTCGAGGCGAAACCACGGCTGAGTCGTTGGCCGGCCTGCGCCCGGTGTTTGACCGTGAAGGAACCGTGACCGCTGGAAACGCCAGCACGCTCAACGACGGCGCCAGCGCCGTCCTCGTTGCTGAGGCTGAGTTCGCGAAGGCCCAAGGGTGGGACATCCTCGCCACCATCGTGGATTATTGCACCTCCGGTGTCGAGCCCGCCCGCGTCATGAGCGCACCCATCCCCGCCGTCAAATCGCTTCTCGAGCGAAACAACCTCGACGTGCTCGACGTTGACGTCTACGAACACAACGAGGCCTTTGCGTCCGCCTCATGCGCCGTTGCGCAAGAAGTTGGGATACCCGAAGACCGGTTCAATCTGCACGGCGGTGCCGTGAGCATGGGTCATCCTCTTGGGGCCAGCGGCACGCGGTGCCTGATCACCATGCTGGGAGTCATGCGACGTGTTGAGGCCAACTCTGGCATCGTTACCCTGTGCCTCGGCGGTGGTAACGCCGTCGCCATGTACGTCCGGCGCAATTTGTAAGTTCTTCTTTACTCAAGCAACTTGAGGACGTTTTCAGGTGGGCGGCCGATGACCGCTTGACCGTCGGCAACAAGCACGGGACGCTCGAGCACCTTCGGATTGGACCTCAAGAAGGCCTCCACGTCGTCCTGTGAGCGGAGCGTGGCCATGGCTGCAGCGCCCGCCTCCTTCTTGCGGACGATGCCCTCAAGGCTTGCCAACACAGGAAGGTCCTCTTCCATCACGCCAGTCTCAAGGTAGCGAACAATCTCGACGTTTGCTCCTCGCTCCTCAAGCAAGGCGAGTGCCTGCCTGGATTTTGAGCATCGAGGGTTGTGGTAGAATCGCATGAAGTTGGCCAGCAGGCCGTGGCCAATCAAACCATGGGTGCTGAGACAGGCAACATTGACCTTCACGAACCGTATTCCGTTTTTGGTCTTAGGTTGGGTTGTGAACCACGTCATAGAATTCGGTTGATGACCTGACCCAGCACTTCGTCGAACATATCCCACAGCATGAAAACGTTAGGGAACGAAATTATGCCCCCAGAAATCACGGCGCCTTGTTTGAATTCGTTGCGGTTGTTGGCCTTACCCCACA
>PBOE01000046.1 GCA_002725275.1 Methanobacteriota archaeon | reverse complement strand
AAGTTTTCGCGCCTGCTGCACCCCGTAGGGTCTGGATTCGTGTCTCAGAATCCATCTCCGGGCTATGTCTCCCAACACCCGTACGCGTCGAAGGCTAGGGGGTCCTTTACACCCCCTACAACCTGATACGCCGCAGACCCATCCTACCTTGATTCACAAACCGTTCCAGGCATTGTGAACTATGTGGCCTTATTCTCAGTTTCCCGAGGTTATTCCAAACGATAGGGCAGGTTATCCACGTGTTACTGAGCAGTATGCCGAGTCCCTAAGACTCACGACTCGCATGGCTTAATCGAACTCCCAAAGCGGTCGCCTCTGGCAGGATCAACCAGATTTCTCTTGTTTCGATCCTTTGGCTACCTGTCGCATTGAATTTGATTTTGCTGACCTAAAATTGATTGGCGAGAGAATAATGCACTTGAGCTTCTTGCACAAATACGTCATAATCTCGATCACCTACCTGACCCCAAAGCCCGAGAAGGCCTGTTTGGGATCGCAATCGCTTCGGCTCTGCGTCAGGGAGGATGGAGACGGTCATTGTCCGAAGACTCTGCCCCCAACGCCGTTCCCATACGACGCAAGCAACCAAGCCACATACAACCTGTATATGAACATAACCGCCACCGAAGCGACCTGAGAACGAGGGACTGCAAGCCAAAAAAGCCATCCTCATGGCTTCTCAACGTCGTCAAAGGTCCAAAACGAGCCCGCAGGTGCGTCACCGGACTGTTGTTCCTTCAGGGGTTGATCGGCAACCGGCGTTTCTTCTTGGGCCGAACCGTAGCCCCACGGGCCGCCTTTTTTGTGAATGAGGGAAGCGTGGTTGATGTCAGCAACGTCACCAGTAACCTCTTGTTTCGGAGCTTTCTGGTCGACGCCCTGAATGGTGACAGCAGCCGTCTCAATGCTCAATTCACCCTCAACGCCCATCATCGTCATCAAATCCGTGAGCACCTTTCGGTGAACGTGGTCCTTACCCTCGTCCTCGAAGAAGAACATGGTTTTCGCCGACCCTTTGGTGGTCACCACCACGTCCACGCCATCGTGGTACGACGTCCAAGAGTCTCCGTTTTCTGGGGAATGATGTTGTTCCCGCACCTTGCGCATGAGTTTCACCGCTGAGAAATCAATCTGAGGCCAAACGGTTGAGAAGGAGGGCCACGAGCCGGCCCGCTTTTTGATGATCGTGTTTGCTTTCCTGTCGATAAAGAACACTTTGCGACGCTGGTCGGCCGCGAGAAGGAAGATAAGACCCAGAGGAAGGGTGAAGCAAAGCGTGCCAAGGTCGGAAACATCACCATCGCCCCCCATGGCGTTTCGTTCCTGTTCGACGAGACTTTTCGACATGTACGTGCGTAAGAGGAGTTCTTGTTCCGTTATTTTGAGAGCGTACAGGCTAAATTCCCCTTTACCGCTGGACTCGATTTCGTACATCCAGACGTCGTCGTGGGGATGGGTCCCGGGTTCGTAAACGCGTGAATCCGGATCCTCATACTCGGAACCGCACCAGTCTGGGAAGGAAAATGGCTCTTCAAAATCCTCCACAACCCAGTCCTCGGCAAGCGCCCACTCAGGAATGAAACGAAAACACTCGTACCGACCTTCCATGAGGCCGTACACCACAGCACCGTCCATGTCTTCCCATCGGTATTCTACTTCATGCTCCCAGCCGTTTCGGTCGGTCACTTTTTCCCTGATGTGTTGGTCTTCGCTCACCTCGATGGAGTTGACCGTCTCCACCTCGGTTCCATCAATACAGAACGGTGGATTACCGCCCAGGACCACCTCGTTTTGATGCGGATGGCAACCATTGACGAGTTCGGGAGCCTCTTCTGGCATCGCCGCAACAACGGTGAGTCCGCTCCACAACAAAAGCCCCGAGGCGAGGATAAGGGAGGTTAGACCGACAAAAAATCGGGCCCTTGAATGGCCTGTCTCCTCGAGTCGAGAACCACCGGCGTCGGTTATGACCCGGACCTCTTCATCGGGCTCAACCCAGAGTTCAGGCTCTCCAAAGACCATGATTTACCAAACCCAGAGGGCTACTTGAGTGTTTACTCGGCACCGAAGAACTGCCGAATCATCGGGTGCATTTCCATGGCCTGTTCCTTCTGAATTTGCTCGTAGGTACGCAGGATAATACCGACGGCCAGAAGCAGACCCGTACCCGTCGCGTTACCGACCGTACCCAACAGGTCAGCACCGGCGGCGAGCAGCCCGACAAACGCACCGGAGAAGTAAGTGACCGGTGGAATGTAGTTCTCGAGGATCTTCTCCAGGACCTTGGGGTTCTTTCGGAACCCTGGAATCTGCATGCCCGTGCGCTCAATTTGCTTGGCGACGTCCTTCGTACCCATGTTGGTGGTGTCGATCCAGAACTTCGCGAAGACCATCGAACCCACGGTCATCAAAGCCACGTAGAACACCACGTGGACCATGATTTGCGTCAAAGAGTGCCCAAAGACGTCTCCCTGCTGGTTGAGCAACGGGATGAGCCAGTCGTTCACGCCGTTCACCATGCTGGCGTACCAGGCAAACCCGCCCGAAGCCGTGGTCTGGCCGGGCTCGTAGGTCCCGATGAAGGCCGAGGCTGACATCCAGCCGTTCTGACCGAGGATCGGCGTCTGACTCAACGTTGGATGGCTCCAGAAGAGCAGCGTGAACATGTTGATGTTGGCGAGCAAAGCGGCCATCAAAATCACAGGAATGTTCGAGGCGTAGACCAGACGAATCGGGTACTTCCCACGGTGGCCACGGACCTTGCCGTGGGTGAGCGGCAGTTCCAATTTGCTGGACTCGGCGTAGGCCACGACCAAGAACACGATGATCGACGAGACGAGCGCCGCCACGGGGTTCACGTGGGTGAGGAGCATCACTTCGAAGCCGTTGGCTTGAATCATCTCGTAGTTGGATGACTCACGGAACATGTAGAAAATCATCGGCAAGGTACCGGACGGTGGATTCTGGATGGAGTACGGTGCACCGGTGGTGGTGGCNAGCGGCGAGAGCGTCCCNACGAAGGTGGATTGCGCCACACCGGCGGCGATGAAGAGCGAGATACCGGAGCCAATGCCCCACTTGCTCACCAGTTCGTCGAGCAAGAACACGAGGTAGGAACCGGCGAAGAGCTGGGCCACGATGACAAAGTTCGCCCAACCAAGGCCGTAGGCGTCGATGAGCCATTCGCTGGGGTCGAGGAACCCGTAGGTTTGCGGAATCGACTCGATGGGAATCATGATGAGAACGAGGAGTTTCTGAACGCCCTGGTACATGGCCTTGTCCTCGGAGTTGCTGAGGTCGAGACGGATGATCTTGGCACCGGCGAACAACTGCATGATGATGGAACCCGTAACGATGGGCCCGATGCCCAAGTGCATGATGGTACCCGAGGCACCGGCCATGATGGACCGGAAACCGCTGAACAGGTCGAGGGCTTGGCCGGACAGACCGAACAACATGACGTTGGTCATGGCGAAGTAGATGATGAGCACGAACGTGGTGGTCCACATCTTTTCGTTGAAGCGAACGTGGCGTTCGGGCTTCGTGATGGTGGGGTAAACGTCCACGAATCGGCTCAAGGCGTACAAACGGCTGCTTTGGTCGCCGCTCCACATGAAACAGGTCAGAATGGCTGCAGCGGCGAACCCGAGCAGCAAAATACCGACGAGGAAGAAGCCGACACCTTCGTCGTAGCCGCCCCAAGCACCGGGACGGACGTACCACACGGCGATGGTACCGAACACCAACCAGCCGCTCAGTTTCCCGTACCGGCCGATGAACGGCATGTCCTTGAGACCGGGCGGGAGGTCCTTCTGGAAACACAGCATGCAGTAGGCGACGTAGGCCACCGAGAACACCAAACCGAACACGGCGGCGTCTCGAGCCTGCCCGCTACCGGACAATTCATCCGACTGCCAGTAGATGAGGAGGGCGTAGTACAGGACACCGGTCAGTGCGATGGCCCATGGAATTGGCTTGTGCTTCATTGTGAATCACCTGTNGAGGTTCACTCTTCTTCCCATTCGTCGTCCCAGTCGTCGTCATCACCGGCTTCGACGGAACCGCCTGCGGCGGCGACCTTCTCGGCGGCTCGTGCNCTGACCTCGTCAACGATAACGGTCAAGGCGGTGCGGATTTGGCCGCTGCCGAGGAGCTTATCGATGCCCATTTCGGTGAGGTTCACGGTGTCTGCACCAGCGGCCATCTCTTCGAGTTGACCGACGTTGGCAGTGACGTAGACGGTGCGCAGCGAGGGGTGGCGGTTGAAACCGTGCATCCCCCAGTGCTTGGGCATGTACTTGATGCGCGTCATGACACGGTGCTTGTTCATACCAGCGTTACCACGGCCACCGCGCTTTCCTGCGCCACGACCGGCTTTCTTTCCACGACCGTGGTAGCGGTTGCGTCCACGGTGCTTGTTTGCTTTCGTACCCATCTTNTTCACCTCANATCATTCGGTCGACCAAGTCGCCGATGGCGTCGCCTCGGGAGCCGAGGGCTCCACCAACGACGAAGCTGCGCTTGATGCCGCCCCAGCCCTTCGTACCACGAGGGGGGTGGAGACGGAAGACGCGCTTCAGTCCAGGAATGTCCTTCACTTGGGCCTCACCGGCGGTGATGGCTTTTGCGAATTCGCTGATGTTCTTGTAGTCGGTGTGCTCAGCAACGACGGCATCGGTCAACGGAGCGTCACCCACCATGCGTCCACGCTCGGCGAGCATGCGCTCGACCATGCCGGCGTCGGCTTCGCCCCACGTGATGTAGTCCTTGGCCTTCTGGAGCATGCCACGGTACTGGGGGTTGTCAGGGATGATCACGGCGTGGTTCACCCGTGTCAGGTTCATGTAGCCCATGGTTTCGCGAATGGATCGCTCCACCTTCACGTCGCTTCGTGCTCGTACAACAATGAACGTCATGCATTCTTCCTCCCGGTGTGGATGTAGAGATTCTCACGCTGTGCGTTGGTCACACGGGTCGTGTTGATGTTCTTCAAGGCGTTGAACGTAGCAGCGGCGTAGTTGATGGTTGTGCGGGTCTGACCCTTGGTGCGGGACAGCACGTCCTCAATGCCGGCGAGTTGCAGAACGCTCTTGCCGGTCTGACCGATGACCAACCCCTTGCCCTTGGCAGCGGGCATGAGGGTGACTCGGGTGGAGGCGGCTCGACCGTTGACCTTGAACGGGACGGTGTTGCCGGGGCCGGGGGAGGATTCCCACGAACCGTTTCCTCGCTGGACGGCGATGAGGTTCAACTTGGCAGCGGTGATGGCTTTGCGGATGGCGGTGGCGACTTCCTTGGCCTTGGCCATGCCGAGACCGACGTAGCCGTCGCGGTTGCCCACGCAGGCCATGACGTTGAATCGAACACGACGACCGCTGTCGGTCATGCGCTGAACCATGTTCACGTCAATGACCTCGTCTTCGAGGTCGGGGATGAGTGCGTCAACGATTTCCACTTCACGGATGGGAAGGCCCGAGGCCAGAGCGGCTTCGTAGGTGATGATCTTGCCCGCCATCACGGCCGCACCCAGTCGGGTGCGAGGCTCCCACTTTCGCAGGTTGGCAATCGGGTCATCCTGGTTGCGTCGGCGGCGGCGGGGGTCGGGCATTTCGTCGGCTTCTTCTGGAGCGTAGGCTTGCATCAAACCTGGCGCCATGGTTGGCGTGTGTTCTTCCGTCATCAGTAGGCCCCCTCAATGGTGTTCTTCGTGGTTTCAATTTCGCCAGCGAGTTTGTCATCGATGTGAGCGCCGCTGAGGCGGTCTTCATCGGGGTAGACGTCTTCGCTGTGTGGAATGTCGAGGCCGGCGTCGCTCATGCCCTTGAGAGCGGCATAAACACGTCCCCCACGGGTGCTGGCGGCCAAGCCGATGTCCAGCACGGCTTCGTCGGTGCCGGAGGCAACTGCAGCCTTGCCCATGGCGTAGCCCACGAGGTAGGAAGCGGGCACGGACTTGAGCGAGCGGTTGCTGGGCCAGCCGTATTTCTTGACGAGGTCGGAACCGGTCATCGAAACCGAGACCATGTCGCCGTCAGCGGCCCAGGACACGAGCTGGCAGGTGGTTCGGGTGTTGGACACGCGCACGACGGCACGAGCCTTCTGCCCGCGCAGCAACTTCAAACGGCGGCGGTAGTCGGTCAAACCGGCCTTGCGTCGTCGGAAAATGGAGCGTCGGTTGTTGCCTGCCATCACTCATCGCCTCCCTTGAAAACAACGCCCTCGAGCGTCATCTGCGAGCGCATGTGGGCAATGGAACGGTAGGAGCCGCCCTTGGCCTTGAGGTAATACCGGCGGTACTGGGAAGGCGCGATGGTCTGGTCCTCTCGAAGTTCTTTCAACACACGGCGCTGGCTTCGAATGGTGCGCATCCAGCGGTTCTTGCGCGGGTTGCGAGCGTTAGCCGAACCGGCACGTGTCCCCTGACCCTTGCGGCGACCCTTGCGCTTCTGCTCAAGTCGGGCGCGAGCACGGACACGGGAGGTTCCCTTGACGGGCTTGGCCCGAATCCAGCCTTCATCGATGAACTCTCGGATGTCGTCGGTCTGGACGGCGGAGGCGACCTGGTCCACGTAGAGCGGGTTGATCCACACGCGGTTTTCGCCACACTTGAGCAGACGAGCTGCGATTCGCTTCTGATTGGTGATTTGCATCAAACATCCCTCCGTCGGTTCAGGACACGAACACCGAGTTCATCGGCTCGTGCGTA
>PBOE01000045.1 GCA_002725275.1 Methanobacteriota archaeon | reverse complement strand
TTTATCAAAGGTTAGGAAATGTCCAATTGCATAGTATAAATGCTACAATTGATACACACAGTCCAGATCTTAGTTAGTGTAAACACAAGGGCACCCCGTTATGTATGCATACGACGCCAAGGGTAGGGAAGAAGATGCTTGTATTAATCTCGGGTTCGACCTAGCTCTGAGTATGGTCCATGCTTCAGCAACGGGTCCATTCTGCTGAGTGCGGAGTAAACGAACTTGATTACCCGGGTCACGTTCACTCCGAGAAATTGTAAGTTTGTAATTCCTTGAAATTGGGAGCTATCCTCTGGAGGTCGAGTTCAAGAATTCCACAAAGTTGGTTCATTTCTTTTTTGCTTCCCGGTGGTATCTTGTGTATCACTGAATTTGCCACAATAGCGTAACTTGTCGAGGTGCTTTCATTGCCCTCCGAGTTTTTGCTCTTCGAATACCAGCGGTGGACTGCGGAGATATGATTCGACTGGAAATAGACAATCTCCTGAAGCCCACTTTGGACATCCTTGTAGTGGATTTCCAAGCCCTCTTCCTTGCTTACGAGTAGCCTTGTGGCATATCTTATCGATTTCCCACTCATCTTACTCAATGTGGAATACGAAAAGGCGGCAAGTTTTCTCGAAAGCCATCCAAGGGAAATCTCCAAGTCTACCTTCTTCGGGTTTAGCCTTGGCTCAGTGTGCCACCAGCCACCATCCCTCTGAGAATCCACATCCATATTTGCAGGTGGAGCGGGCCTTCTTTTCTCATTTGTCATGTGCCCCATCCGTAGGAAAGGCTTCCTTGCCGGTGAACAACCCGGGGCAGGAAAAAAATTAATTTTTGAATCCCAGGCTTTAGCCAGCATGCAGGACGTGTTTTGTCCTCATTGCGATGGAGAAACCCAACTGCCCGGAATTGCACGCGGCGACGGCTCGACGTGAAAGGGCACCTCACATGCCGAAGGAGGACGGGTCGATGTCCATGTCGCCGTCCTTCATCATCTTCCGCATCTGCTTGTTCAACTTGCGGTTGCCGCCCATGCCCTTCATCATCTTCCGTGAGCGGTTCCACTGGCCAATGAGTTCGCGCACGTCCTTTTCACGAACGCCTGAACCTCGAGCGATACGACGGATGCGGTCGGATTTGATCTTCGCCGGTTCGTTCTTTTCCCACGCCGTCATTGAATCCATGATGGTGCGGTAGCGGTCAAGGTTGCCCTGCATGGCTTCCTTTTGACTCTTGGACATGGCGCCCATGCCGCCCAGCATGCTGCCGGGAAGAAAGGAGATCAACTTGTCAATGGTGCCGACTTTGGACATCATTTCCATCTGCTTGTACATGTCGTTGAGCGTGAAGCGTCCACTCATGAGGCGCTGCGTCAAGCGCATGGCCTCTTCCTGGTCCATGTCTTCGGGCGCCAGGTCGATGAGACCCTGAATGTCGCCCATGCCGAGCAAACGAGAGATGAACCGGTCCGACTCGAACTTCTCCAAGTCCTGAATGCGCTCACCCACACCGATGTGAACGATGGGAGCCCCCGTGGCCGCCACCGCCGAGAGCGCACCGCCGCCACGTGCCGTACCGTCGAGTTTGGTGATGACAATGCCCGTCACGCCGGCCAGCGTGTGGAAGGATGCTGCGACCGGTCCGGCGGCCTGACCGACCTGGGCGTCNATGACCAACCAGCGGTCAGTGGCACGGGTCAANCCGGCGATCCGNTCGAGTTCCTCCACGAGNTCTTCGTCCAACTGGTGACGACCTGCGGTGTCAACGATGACCAAATCGGCCGATGCGCACGCTTGTAAGCCATTTCTCACAATGGATACTGCGTCTTTGTTGTCGGGTTCACCGTAGACCTGAACGGTGGTGTCCTCAAGAAGTTGAGAGAGTTGAGCGTANGCACCGGGGCGGTGAACGTCGGCTTCGATGACGGCCACCCGCAGTCCGTGCTTCTTGCGGTACCACTCGGCCAGTTTNGCCGTCGTCGTGGTTTTTCCCTGACCGTACAGACCGACGAGGAGAAGGGTGGCACCCCGTGGCTGGAAGNTCGTCNCAGGGCCGAGAATTCGTACNAGTTCGGTGTAGAGGATGTTCATGGCGTGGGTCTGCATGGTTAAGCCCGGTCGGGGCTCTTCCTCTCGCATTCGATTTTCAAGGCGGTCAACGATTTCCTTGGTCTGCCGGATGTTGAAATCCGCTTCTTGGAGGGCTCGTCGCAGACTCCGCGTCATCTCACGAAGTTCTTCTTCGTCGAGTTTTCGCTTGTTCTTGAGAAGTCCCAACGAGCGGAAGATTCCCCTCGACAAGCCTTCAAGAGCCATGCTTGTCCGTGANCGCTACCCCCTTTCAATCCATGCCCTGAACGGGGTGGTTCACGCATTGTNGGTTNGCGGGATAAGCAACGACAGNACGTCGCTGTCCAACGAGGCTTTGACTTGACTCGATTTGACATGCGTCTCGGTGGGAATGGCTTGTTCTCGNCCGTTCACACCCACAAAGAGCACGCCGTCCTCGCTGCGAAGCGAGAGGTCCGAGCGTTCCAGGCCCGGGAAATGAAGTTGAATTCGCTCAACATCGCCATNGACTTCGCCGACCATGCCCCGGTGNACTTCGTGGTGGAGCACNGAACCGATAGCGTGGGGTCCGATGACCTCGGGCAGTGCTTCGGGCTGGCCGTACAACGTCCTTCCAACGGCTCGAAGCGCTTCAACGCCCACGATCTCGGTGTCGGCCAGTTCGAGCTGACCCACGTTGACGCCGGCCAATCGTTCGTCGAGTTCAGCGATGCGGTCAAGTTCCTGCTGCCGTCGCTTTGAGAGGAACGGATGGTCAAACTCCGGCGTAATTCGGTTGACCAAGCAGCCGCCAATGGGCAGGTTGTATTCAACGAGGGAATCGTAGGCTCGCACGGTTTCGTTGATGCCCATTCGTTCGGGAATCGTCACGAGGGTGAAGGAGGAGGTAGCAGGGTCGCTGAGAACACGTCGCACGTGAAGGACACGTCTTCGGAACCGCTCGAGTTCCTCCTTCATGGCGTCGCTTTCCTTTCTTCCAAACAGCATCGAACGAAGCCCCCCTGAAACTCGCATGAGCCGGAGAAGCCGCCCCGACCATGCTTCAATCAGTTCGGGCAGTGAAAGGAACCGAAGGGTATGACCGGTGGGGGCGGTGTCAAAAACCACCACGTCCCACGTTGGGTTTTCCATGTGTTTGAGCAGTTCGTCAAAGGCGAGCGCTTCGTCCAAGCCGGGAAGGATCATGTCGGCGGTTTTGATGTCCGATTTGACGTCGTTCAATTCTTCTTTCGCCGAGGGGTCAAGCATCATGCCCAGTCCACCCAGACCGCCCATGTTGCCGCCCATGTTGTTGACCGCTTCACCGACTTTGGGCAGGAGGTTGGACAGTTTGGCTTCAGGGTCCATCTCCAAACCGAACAGGCCCGGAACCCCCTCAACCTCAACCGGTGTCGGGCCGAGTTCCACGTCCAGCGAATCCGAGGTTGAGTGGGCGGGGTCGCTTGACACGAGCAGCACGCGGAGGCCGGCGTCGGCCAACCAAACGGCCGTGGCGGACGAGGTGGTGGTCTTTCCAACACCGCCCTTTCCACCGAAGAGGAGCAGCCTTGCCATGCACCGGGGAGTTCGTCGGGGTGTTTGAATCCCTCCCCTCGCCCTCCATTGGCCAACGAATTCATGAAGGGAAGCATGCAGGGCGGTCCATGGTTTCAGAACTCGTGCTGTTTCAGCTTTCGAGTTTCTGTGCCCTTATCGGCATGACGCTGGGCTGGCGAGGCGTCATGACGAAGTTCGCCGGTTTTTACGATTTACCGACCGCCTGGAGTCAGGTGTTTTGGGGCATCGTCTTGGGCGGGGTTTACGCCGTGATGGCCGACGGGTTGCTCTTTCAGCCCTATTTCATCACGGTGGAGAGCGGCAACAGCGTCTACGCCGGTCTGAACGTGTTTTCGTTGGTGTTGGTCGCGCTCATCGCCTCGGTTTTTTCCCACCTGTTGTTGCGGCGTGCCCGGGTCAGGAAAGGCGGCTCACAACCGACCAGTGGATGGGCGCTCGGGTTGGCCATCGGCGGCATGACGGCCATGGTGGTCATGTTCCGGATGTTTGAATTCGAGGGCATCTTTTCGGTCCAAGGCCTGGCCAGCATCACGCTGGTGTCGCTGGTCACCCCCCGTGCCGAGGCGTTGATTACGGCTCGTCACGGCCACATGATGCTGCAGGATCGACGTTGGGGGGCCGTCCTTCGTTCCGTTTTCTGGCGCTCAGCACTTCTCGTCGGGGTTTACTCTGCGGTCTTCAACCCCCTGGTGTGGTTGTTCATCCTCCCGTTCATCGTGTTGGCCAATCCGTACGCCGAAACGTGGATTTGGGAGTCGATTCCAAAAGAGGGCCGGCGTCGTCTTCGCCGCCTCTGGGCGGAACAAGCACGTGGAGCGGCCGCCGTCCCTTCGGTCCATCCGTCGGAATCAACGGCCGTTGAACAGGAGTAAGTATTTATCTACTCGGTGCACACGAAATCATTTTCTTGAAAAATCCTGATTCTGGTTTATCAAAAAAACAGCGGGTTTCCTTGGACAACCGTTATACGACGCCAGCCGAGCCTCAAACCATGGGTGTATGCCCCTATTGCCGCAGTGCAACCCTGCCCGGCGACACGATTTGCTACTCGTGTGGCCGCGTGTTGCCAAAGGGTGACCGCGGCAGTTATCGGCTGGAACAACAGTTCAGCAAACGCAAGGGCGCCAAAGATACCACGTACAAAATGGCCACTCAACCGTCGCAGCGAGGCGTGGTTCAAACCCATACGGGTCGCCAGCGAAACATCATGAAGCGCCGAAAAAATCGGTTCCGCAGTCTCGCTATGCTCGGCTTGGTGGCGTTTGTGATGCTTTCACCTCAAGCCCAAGAAGCCGTTTTCGGGGAATTTGGTGGCGTTGAAGAATTCCTTCAGTCCCAACTTGCACCCTACCACGTCTATCCAAATGAAGCCACCTACACGCTTTCGAAGACGTTCAACGTGAGCAAGGGTAGCGGTCAGGGGGCGATCACGGAAAACATCCTGATTCCACCCACCGTGATGTCCTCAATTTCAGGTGCGGCCCAATTTTCGTTCACGGACGGGACCGAGTCCACCGATCCCTCGGTGCTCCAGCAGGTCCTGCAGATCACGGTGCGCATCGACGGTCAAGACATCAATGTCCCCGTCGACGGCATGCCCGACCGCGAGGTTTCCAACGCCATCACGACGCCGAGCGGTCATGAGGTCTGGTGGCCAAGTGTGGGCTCGGGTGGAAACGAATGCCCCATTGAAAAGTGCGTGAAGGTACGTGCTCACTTCCAAGACGGTGGAAGTCTGGAGTATTCGTTCGATGTTCGTTTGAAATCGACCTCGTATTCGTGGTGGGATGACGGGCGTGTCGATGCTCGCATTCCCGGCAAGGACACGGGCATCAACGTCGAGAACTCCGGAACGTTTGCTGACCTGGCCAATCGTGGCAACGGCGTCCGCCAAGGTGAGTTTGGCGGCGACTACTGGTACGACCGTGATGGCGATGCCGGCTACGCTATCAACGGTCAGGACCCTATTGTTCGGTCCACGGCGGACGTCATCTCCAGCAGCCTTCCAGAGGGACGCTCTGACAACGCCTATGCCTTTTCGCGCGCCACCTTCGATTACCTTCACGCCTACGTTTCCTACGACCGCAACGCACCTTCACCTCCCCGTTCAGGACCCGCCTGTTTGACGGCAGGTACGGGCGATTGTGACGAGCAAACCAACGCCTACTTCAGCATACTAAGGACGCGTGGCATTCCCGGATGGTACGCCTTTGGTGTTCTGGGCGATCCGTTCTTTTCGAGCGAGGGCTGGGAGGCCCACGCCTGGGGGTACATCCAACTCCCGCTCAAGGACAGCTGGTGCGAAGAGCGGAACATTGTCATTCAAACCTGCTTTGTGGAAGCCCAAGTTGACGTCGTCAACAACAAATGGCTGTTGTCAACGCCCACGGCATACCTTGATTGGATTGAAGTGGCCGACCCTACGGGCGAAATGGTCCACGATTATTTTTNTCCGACTCAAGTGATCTCTGTTGGCCCGGGTGAAGCCGCCCAGCGGGAGCGTGGCTTCGAAACCACGGACACCATCGAACTCAGCGGTGGAACCTACAAAGTAAAGAAATACGCCGAGGCGTTGTGAGGGGTGAGGAAGCATGCGTGTCATCATCGGTGGAGCCGGACGGGTCGGTATCGCGCTGGCCAAAGCCATGGCCAACGAAAAGTACGACCTNGTCGTCGTTGACAACGACTCTCGAGCGGTGGCGAACGCCCAATCCCTCGATTGTTTGGTGGTGAACGGCAACATCACCTCCCGGGAGACCTTGCTCGAGGCAGGCATCACCAACGCCAGCGTCTTCATCGCCGCCACGCCTTCGGATGAAACCAACCTCATCGCCTGTTCCATTGCCGAACACGCCCACGAGACGAAGGAGGGCGTTGACCGCCTCACCAGCATTTGCCGCTTGCGAACCACGTCCTACGTCAACGAGTACCGTGCAGGNCACCTGCTNGAGTGGGCGAAGGTCGACCACGTCGTGAATCCGCTTCACGGTGCCATTCTCCGTCTCAACGCTGGTCTCCGCTCAACGGAATTGGAGGAAGTCATTCCCTTTGGTGATGAAGCCTACATCATTGAATTTGACATCGGCGAATCCGCCGTCAGCATCGTTGGTCGCCCGTTGCGAGAGGTCCGCGAAGATTTCGTCCACGGGCTGCCCAACATCGTTGGTGTGAAACGTGACGGCGAACGAAGTTTCGTTCCCAACGAGGACAGCGTGCTGAAAATCGGTGACCGAATCGCAGTCTCNGTGATNGGTTTGGACAAGTTCAACCCCGCCCTCATCACCTTCGGCCACGANATTTCNTACTTCCCTGAACACCCACGGGTCATCATCGTGGGCGCAACGCCCATCGGCACCAAAATGGCCGAAGATTGGTTGAAACACGGGGCCAACGTCACGGTCCTTGAGCGAGAATTGCACCTCGCCAACAAACTGGCCGGTTCGGCCACCGGCGGTCACCTGAACATCGATGTTATTCACGGCGATCACCTTGACCGCTCCGTCCTTGAAGAGATNTCCATCGGTCAGTTCGATGTCGCCGTGAGTGCGCTCGAGGACGACCATGCCAACATCGCCGCCGTGCTGATGATGTCCGATTTGGGTGTGCCGCACACGGGTTTGATGCTGTACGATGCGGACCTTGTCAAGGTCACCCAGCGCATGGGGATTTCCTTTGCCGTGGACCGGCATCGAGTGGCCGTCAACAACATCCTCTCGCACGTTCACCGAAGTCTGTCGGGCCACTACGCCCTTCTGGCAGAGGTGCCGAACGTGGTCGGCATTACGCTCAAGATCACCGAGCGCGCAAAGTTCGCAGGAAAAACCGTCGGCGAGGCGCAGTTCCCCGATTGGATGCGACCCGCTTTCATCAAGCGCCGACAGCTTTCCGGGAAGTGGGAAGCCATTGAGCCGAAGGAGGACGAACTTCTTCTGGAAAACGACCGGATGGTCCTGTTCTGCTTGAAGGAGAAGGTCTCCGACGCACAGAAGCGATTCAAGGTGTGAACATGCGCTATGACGTGCTGAACCTTATTNTGGGCTGGACGTTGCTGGCCCTCTTGCTNCCTCTCGCCCTTTGCGGTGTCATCACCTGGTGGCTTGACGGCTGGGTGTTGGCTGCGCAGGCTTTCCTTCCTGCGATGCTCATCAGCGGTGGCTTGGGGGCCATCATGCTCGGGTTGTTCACGAGGACGGACTCGGCCCAGCGCCTTCGCGACCTGGAGGCTTTCGTGGGCGTCGGTCTGGTCTGGCCCCTCACCGTGCTCATCGGTGCCCTGCCCTATTGGTTTGGTGGCGTGTTCGTCGGTCCCTTTGTCGAGGATGCGCTCGCCATCGACATCATGCGTGGATTTGTGAATTCGTGGTTTGAGTCCATGTCAGGGTTCACCACCTCGGGAGCCACCGTGCTGTCGCATTCGATGAGCCCCAACTGCATTCCTGGCACGACACCGGACTGCATCAATGCGCAGCCGCAGGGCTTGTTGCTTTGGCGTTCCTTGACGCAGTGGCTGGGCGGCATGGGGGTCGTGATGCTCGGTATGCTGGTGCTCTCTCGCATCATCGGCGGTGGCATGGCCCTCGCCCGAGCCGAACTCACCGGCCCGTCCCTTTCCCGACTTCGTCCCAAGTTGCGGCAGACCGCTATGGCNCTCTGGGGTCTGTACTTGCTGCTCACGCTCGTTGAGATGTTGGCGCTCAAATTCATCGGTGGCATGACCGTGTTTGACTCGGTCAACCACGCGTTCACCACCATGCCCAGCGGGGGGTTCTCAACCCGTGATGCCAGCATTGCCTACTACGATTCTGCGACCATTGAACTGATCATCATCGTTTTCATGTTCCTTGCCGGTGTGAATTTCACGCTGATGTGGTTGTTCGGTGCTGGCGATTTCAAAGCGGCCCTGAAGGACGAAGAATTCAGGACCTATCTGCTCTATATAACAGCGGCTGTCATGGTGNTTGTCACCTCGCTCGTCCTCGTCGGCATGGCCCTGGGTCATGCGCTTCTCGATACCCTCTTCCACGTGCTCTCAATCGGTACGTCAACGGGTTATGCCTCGGCTAATTACGCCGACTGGCCCGGTGTGGCTCGAATCATTCTCCTGTTGTTGATGATCGTGGGTGCCTGTGCGGGTTCGACCAGCGGTGGCCTGAAACTGATGCGCATCCGAATCGGACTGAAAGTGGCGTTCCGAGAACTCGCTCGAATCGCACAGCCTCGCAAAATACACATGATTCGAATGAACAACGAGGTGGTCGAAGACAAGCAGGTCAGCCTCGTGGTTGGGATGCTGTTCATCTGGGTGATTCTGTTCGGCTTCTCTTGCATCGTGTTGGGCATGATGATGCCCGACGCCTCGTTTGAGACCGTTTTCTCGGTGGCGGCTTCTGGACTTGGCAACACCGGACCCGCACTTGGTGCCTACGGGCCGACTGAAACGTGGGCGACCATGAATTCAGGTTCGCTCTTGTTTACTTCGGTGCTCATGTGGTTCGGCCGTCTCGAGCTCCTGACGGCCATCATCGTCCTCCACCCTCACAGTTGGCGACGTGAAGAAAAGTCCGACGGTGAACGGCAAGGGATGGCCATGGTCAAGCGAATCCTGGACCGGGAAGGCGACGAGGATTAGAACAGGGTCATTTGGCCGGGACTCGGGCCGACGTCCTCGTCCTCCCCTGCTGACGATCCATGNTGCTCAANGTCGATGCGTTCCTCGCTCTTGACCTCGTTCTCCTTCCGGTCAACCACGTCGGTTCGCCGAGCAAGTTCCGCTTCATGGTGGGCCTCTTGTGCGAGTTCGTAGGCCTTCAACATCTCTTTTGACGATCGGCGTGTTTTGGCGAGGCCGGCCAGGGAAAGGTGCTCTTCTCCGGACAGCCCGAGGCGAATTGAAACATCGAAGAGGCTTGAATCACCGAGCGGACTGTCGTCTTGCATGAGAACGAACAGAGGGTGGAGAAGCTCATCTCGGGCCGTCGCTTTGTTGGTGCCTGCCAAGCCAGCCAATTTGTCAACAATGCTGCCACGGCCCACCGAGGCGGCCCTGCGCAAGAAGTGGGGATAGGAAGGGAAGATACGCCCTTCGAGCGGCACGGTGTTGGCCGTGGAGGCGGCGAGGGCCGTGAGGTGTTGCGTCCAGTAAGTTGACCGATGGGCCGTGTTGAGGAATCGTCCCATCATTGCCCGGTCGGCTTGAACCAACGAGGATGAACCACGCCTGACGCTTGGGCCGTGCGTGAACAGTGAAGCGTTGTTCCAGTGAACCCAATTGAGGAACTCCGAGGGGTCTTTGTCAATGGTGCGAATCAGCGTTGATGCAGCAGCGCTGTTTCGNTCTCTATAGAGGCGGTCAAGGCCGGGAAATATTTCCACTGACACGTCTCGCTGGCTGGCTTCGGCATGGGCGTGAACCATGGCAGCCGTCAGTGATGCACCGTTCAGGTCCGTGGCGAGGACCTGCAAATCCCGGACGAGCGCNCGCAGGTCNCCGTGGTTGGTCGTCGCCAAGGCATCGATGGCTGCGTCCTCAAAATCAACACCTTCCTCTCGAAGCACCCTCCGGGCAATGCGTCGCAGG
This sequence comes from Methanobacteriota archaeon, assembly GCA_002725275.1. The sequence continues at coordinate 12,996 of PBOE01000045.1, read as the reverse complement.
GCCTCGTCACTTGCACGAACGAAGTTGATCTTGATCAGGTGTCGAGAGAATCGATCCCGAGTGCTTCTCCAGTTGGAATTTTTCCCCCAAAGCCCCATCTCTTCGTTGCACGCCAAAACAACGGGTTGCTTGGTCTGATCGAGCAACCGAAGCAATTCGGCCTTTCCCCCTGAGTCGCCCGAAAGCGTGGAACCGGGCCGGTCATCGTTGACGTCCATCGCTCGNGCAATGCGTTCCTGACTGACTTGGCGGAGCCCGCCGGACAGGTGGTCGACCTCGTCGAGAAGGATGAGCGTCCTCGAAGGCGGTGCGTTGGGGTCGTGGAACAGGGAGCGATGGGTCGCACCGCTGGTGGCCGCCTTCCGGATGGCGGCTGCGTTTCGTGCGTCGCTGGCGTTGAGTTCGATAACGTTCCAGCCCATGTCTTCTGCGACGGCCCTTGCCACGGTGGTTTTCCCGACACCGGGTGGACCGATGAGGAGGATGCCCTTCTTTTTCGGCGTCCCGTTTTGCCATTCATCAAGCCACGCACGAATCTTGCGTCGTTGAACTTCGTTGCCCTCGAGCAATTGTTCGGACCGAGGGCGATGTCGCTCGGTCCAATCGCTCGCTTGACCCATGCGCTAAGATGCAGTGGAGGGTTCTTCAACCTTCACCATGCGGCGGTTATTCGTGGTCGGAATGTTGCCGATGAAACGCTTCAGCTGAGCGATTCAATCGGCACACGCTGCTGTTCACCCGTATCGCGGTCGCGGAGGGTGACGGTCCGGTCCTCGAGCGATTGGTGGTCGACCGTGATGCAGACGGGGACCCCGATCTCGTCTGCTCGGGCATAACGCCGGCCAATGGAGCCGCTGGCATCGTACATGGACACGACGCCTGCNTTCTTGCACAAGGTCTGATGCAGAGCCCAAGCGGCCTCGCCCATGCCGTCCTTCTCAAACAACGGGAAAACGGCGTAATCAACGGGTGCCACCGAAGGTGAGAGCCGCATCATGGTGTAAGGCTCTCCGTTCTTTTCCATCTCGGTGTAGGCGTGGTCAATGACGTGCCAAATGATGCGGTCGATGCCAAAGGCTGGTTCGATTACGTGAGGGATGTACCACTCGCCCGTTTCCTTGATGGTCTTTTGATTGGGCTTAACGTGTGTTTCCTCAACGTCCACCGTTTCTCCGGTTGCGAGCGTGACTTGACACGGAAAGGTCGTNGCTTTTGGAAGGGCCTCGACGGCTTCCTTCACCGCACCGGCAAGGGCTTTGAAGGCCGGTCCAGCGGTCGCTCCGTTGATGGTCCAGGCGTCGATGGTNATGGTGCGGGGTTCGTCAAACTCCCTACGGGCACGCAGGGTCTTGCCCGTCGCCTTTTCGTGGCTCTCAAGGTCGTAGCAACCACGGTGAGCGATGCCCACGCACTCGATCCAGCCATAACTCCCTTCNATTTCTGCGTCCCAACAATCCATGGCGTAATGGGCCATCTCATCTTGTTCGTGCTGCCGGAACCTGAGCCGTGCGGGGTCGATGCCGATGTCGACGAGGAAATTACGGGTGATGCCCATGAACCTGGCCACCGTCGTGTGACGAATAAGGTTCTTCTTACATGCAGCACTCAATGTCATTTGAACGGGTTCACCACCGTCGGGTATCAAGGTCAGTGGATGATCGTCCCACGGTGCTAGATCGTCGGAAAGCGGGGCCTCCGGGTCGATGAANTACTCGAGTTCAGCCATGTTGAATTCACGGAGGCGAATCATGCCCTGCCTGGGCGCAATTTCATTCCTGTAGCCCTTGCCAACTTGCATGGCGCCGAAGGGGAGCCGTTCTCGGAAATGCCGATGCAGGGCGTTGAACGAGGTGAACATCCCTTGCGCCGTCTCCGGTCGCAANAACCCCGGTCGACCGGAATCACCGGCACCGATGGTCGTGTTGAACATCAAATTCTGTGCTTTTACGGCCCCCCACGCCTGCGCACCGCACGCCGGACAGGCCGGTTGAACGTCGTCGAGGAGGGTCTGCAACTCATCCATCTTCAGCGCATCCGGATTCGGGTGGTGGGGCTCAAGCAGGGTGTCGGCTCGACTGGCCTCACCGCATNCTTCACACTCCGTCATGAAATCAGAGAACTCACCCACGTGGCCGCTTGCTTCCAAGACGGCGTACGGCGTGATGGTTGGGCAAGAAAGTTCGACCACGTTGCCAAGTTGGAGCCAGTGGTCGAGCCAGTGCTGGTTGACTCGGGACCGCATCCTCCCTCCAACGGGTCCGAAATCGTACAGACCCTTCGCACCGCCGTGAATCTCGTAGGCGGGAAGAAGGAATCCGCGACGTTTCAGCATCCCGCTGAGTCGCTCAAGTCGTCCTTCGTCGGTCATCTGCGTCGCCTTGCTTTCTGGCTGCGGTGGCGCACCTATGAACTTCACCGAGGCGACAGCCCTCGGTCTCTCATTTCTGAGACACAGCATTAAAGCCGACCACTTTGACCTTCGTCCATGGGCCAGTCCATGGTTGCCATCGTTGAGGACGATTGCACGGGCTGCGATTTGTGCATCCTTCACTGCCCGTTTGAGGCGTTGCTCCCCCTCAAGATCAATCCACCCGGTCGAAGCCATCCCAAACGACCCGTCGTCGTGTTGGAGCAACGCTGCGTCGGCTGCCTTTCCTGCATTGGTTCATGCCCAACGGACGCGTTGNACGAAGTTGGTGTTCCACCCAACGCCACCGTCTCACCGCTGGTGTTTCATCAGGACGGACCTGCGACTGAAACCGTTGTTCGTTGGAAAAAGCGCGATACTCGCTGGCCCTGATGTGCATTCACGGATGCGGAATGCTTTTGAACACCTTTTGCACGCTCCACACCCATAGGGTGGCAAAAAGAAATGGCCGAGATTGTCTACTTGGATTCCCCACTGGAGTCCGAGGCGTTGTTTGAACGACTGTGCCCCCCGGTGCGTCAGTGGTTCAAGGACAAATTTCCAGATTTCACGCCGCCCCAGAAACTCGCCATTCCAGCGATCATGGACCAGCAACATTTGCTCCTCTGTTCGCCCACCGGTTCGGGGAAAACACTCACGGCNTTTTTGACCGTCATTGACCAACTCGTCCGCCTTGCNTTGGAACGAAAACTGGAAAAGAAAGTGCACGCCATTTACATCTCGCCCATCAAGGCCTTGGCCAACGACATTCAACGTAACCTCATCGGTCCGTTGAATGAAATCACGGAACACTACCTTCCCGATCGGGCCCAAGAGATTCGGGTGGGGCTGCGTACGGGTGATACNTCNCAATCCGACCGGCAGAAAATGCTCAGAAATCCACCGCACATNTTGATCACCACGCCGGAGAGTTTGGCCATCGCCATCACCTCGCCTCGATTCCAACCCATCGTCAGTGAAGTCGAATACATGATCATCGACGAATTGCACTCCATGGTTTCGACCAAGCGTGGCGTTCATCTTTCCCTGACGCTCTCCCTTTTGGATTCACTGTTGAAAAACCCCGTCCAGCGAATCGGTATCTCGGCGACCATGGAGCCGCTTGAGACGGTGGCGGAATACCTTGTGAGCAGCGATGATCGGGAAGCGAGGGGGCAACCGACCTCGGTTTCCATCGCCAAAATTTCCGGGTCGAGGGAGCTCGACCTTGACATTCTCATCACGCATCCCAAGTTCAGNGATTTNTCGATGGTGAAGGTGCTCGAGTACAACATTGAAGCCATTGCCGATTTGATCAGCGCCCACACCACCACCCTGGTGTTTGCCAACACTCGAAAGATGACGGAAACCATCGTCCAAAAACTTCGNCCCTTCCTCGGTGATCTGGTCGCTGGCCACCACGGTTCAATGGACAAAAACATCCGCCTTGACGTGGAGAAGAAATTGAAGTACGGNCATCTTCGAGCCGTTGTAACNTCCTCCTCACTCGAAATGGGTATCGACATTGGCTCGGTCGATTTGGTTCTTCAGGTCGGCAGTCCCGGCGACATCGCAACCGCCTTGCAGCGCATTGGTCGCGCTGGCCACCACGTGGGCGGTATTCCTCGTGCGCGATTCTTACCGACCAGCGTGGACGACCTCATCGAACTGGCGGCCCTTCAGGCTGCGATCCAGACCGGTGACATGGACCGGCTTGACTTCCCACAGAATTGCCTTGACGTTGTGGCGCAGTTCATCATCGGCCTCGTCATCATCAACGAATTGGACATCGATGAGGCCTACGAAATCATCGTGAATTCGTGGTCCTATCGGAACTTCGAGTACGACGATTTCATCGAAGTGCTGGACATGCTCGAAGAAGAGCGCAGGATTTGGATTGACTGGGAAGAGAACATCTTCGGAAAGCGCGGCTACTCGAGAATGATTTACTACACCAACATCGGAACCATCGCACCGGACAATTCCTACCTGGTGTTCAACGCCGAAGGCTCCATTCTCGGGAAACTGTCGGGGTCCTTCGTATCCAACTTGCGGACCAGCGATGTGATTTTGCTGGGTGGGTCGACGTACCGGGTGACCAACATCCAAGGAACTCGGGTGAACGTCACGAGCGTCACCGGTCATCGACCGACCATTCCTTCGTGGTCGGGTGAAGCACGAAGTCGAAGCAGGGAACTCTCTCAGGCGCTGCTCGACCTCATCGGCCACTGCATCGTGGCCCTCCGTCGCGAACAAGACCCACGCATCCTGCTTCGGGACGTCTACGGCCTGTCAAACGAGGTGGCCAACGCCATTGCGCGCCACCTCGAGGAACATTCGTTGGATTCCTTCCAGGTGCCTGACTCACGCCGAATCCTGGTCGAACAAGTCATCTCTGGGGCCTTCCCAACCTACATGATCACCACCTGCCGAGGTCGTGGGTTCAACACAGCCCTGGGCTATTTCATGGCCGGGCTGGCCGAGGCCAACAACATCGCCGTGATCGAGATGTCCTTTGACGAGAACGGGCTGCTCCTCAAAACCTCCCAAGAGGTTGACCCGGGTGCGATGTACACCGCTTTCCGGGAAAACAACCACCACGAGGTGATTGAACGCTACATCATCAATACCCAAATCTTCGCCAAGCGGTTCAGGGAAGTCTCCGGTCGTTCACTCATCATCCCCAAACGGATGGGGGCAGAGGAAATCAGTCCTCAGCAATTCCAACAACGGGCCGAAGCGCTGCTCCAGAAGCACCGAACGATGGACAGCAGTTTGCTGATGCGTGAAGCCAAGAGCGAGATCATGTTCGGGGATATTGACCTCATTGGCCTCGAGCACTTCCTGACGGCCTGCGTCGCAGGTGATGCTCGCATTGTGCACAACAAGGTCGTCGTGCCATCTCGACTCGGCATGTCCCTCTTCATGTCGGCGTTTGAGGATTTGATGTCGATGAAGACGCGTGCGTTCTTGGTGAAGGACATCGACCCGTCCATCCTTCAGCGGCTGTTGGGAACACGGTCCCTTGCCACCGAACTCTCCTCGGAACAACTCACAACCTACTACGCCGACAAGGCTCCTGTCCCCACCAGCGCCAAGGAACTGTTCAGGCTGATGAGTCACGGCGGCGGATTGGACCGAGAATTCAACAACCCGCTCTACAAGGAGAAACTTGCCGACATCCCGCACGACACGGTCCGGAGTTGGGTGGAAGAACTGTGTCAGTCCGGCCAAATCACCAAACTTGACGGTACGGGTCAGGAGGAACTCGACGGAAAGTGGTTCGCCCCCTACATGGCGGAGGTTCATGGGACGCTTGGCTGCCTTGCGGTGGCCGGAGGCAAAGAGGTGGAAAACCTGCTCGAACTCCACACCTCCGGGCTGACGTATTCCATGGCCACCGCTTTCGAGGGCACCAAACCGACGGCTTGGGAGGAGCGTTCGCTGGGCGACCCGCAGGAAGCCCTGCGCGTCAAAATCATCGAAATGCTGGGCTCGGAGGGGCCGAAAACCTCGGACGAGATGGTCGAACGATTGCCGTTCCCCCGCACCCTCATCGAACGGGCTCTTCACGAACTTGAGGGTCGAAACGTGATCTCGGTTGGTTTCTTCATTCAAACCGACGATGCCGAATACATCTTGAAAATCGATGAACATCGCCTCACGGGCGGTGAAGAAGAAGTCGTCGAGTATCGGTGGATACAGAACATGGTGCTCGACAAATCCTTCAAGCAGTACGGCGACAGTTTCACCGCGTTCAACGAGCACGTCTTGTTTCAAAAACAACAGGAACTTCTCTATCGGGTTGACGAATTTGCCTTCAACGATTGGACCGATGTTCAACTCGACTCCGACGTCGTGATGGGCCGGCTTCTTCACAACCGAATCGGCTACACCACCAAGCGAAACATTCCGATGTTGCTCGGATTAAAGCCGGAGCCTTGGCTGGGGCCGATGGAGGAAGAAATCCTCACCAAAATTCCACCCGGGGAAAACGTGACACGGCAAGAAATCATGGCCGGTTATCCAAAAGGTGACGAACATAAATCGCTGCAACGCGACCTCAAAAACGCGTTGAGCAACCTTGAGCGACAAATGCTGGTCGTCAAACAATTCGAGGAGGTTGCAGGCCGTCGTCGTCGCTTGTCGCTGTTCCATCGAGTGCAGGATGTCTATCCAACCCTGTCGTTCGAAGATGCTCTCGAGGAAGTGGTCCGGCGCATGGGCCCCGTCAAGGCCAGCACCCTCCGGTTTTACGTTTCACGGAGTTTTGAAGACCTAACGGTGGCCCTGATGAACCTCGAGAAAGCAGGACGAATCGCCAAGGTCATGGCCCTGGTTCCCGAACCTGAGGCCTTCTTTTGCGCACCGGACGAGGTTGACGAGTTGATGCGGCCGCGCCGTGAAGACCGCACGGTCCGCATCCTTACGCAATCGGACCCGTACGTCTCACGATTCATCTGGGAGGTTCGCAGTGTCCTCGATCGTGGCTGGTACCTCCCGATTTTCAAGGGCGTGGACCCCATCGGCAAGGTGTTGATGTTCAAGGTCAACGACTACCTCGAGATCAAAGATTTGCACGTACCAACGGCCTACCTCGATGAATTCTGTGAGGCGTTCGAAATCTTGCTTGAGAACCATGCGGCCCAACTGGTCGACGTCAGCGTGCTCTCGAACTTCAACAGCGAACCGATCACGGCCGTTGACGACACCACGAGAAAAGCCCTCGAGGGCATCGGGTTCAAGGTCACGGGTGAGCGGATGATTCGGGGTGCCGTGGTGGACCCGCAGCCACGTGAAATTGCCGAGCGAGCCCTCTTCCACAAGCATCACCTCCATCAGTCCACGCGACACGAAAACGAAATCATGGCGCTTAAGGTCGTCGACGAAATTCGCGATGACTTTGCGCTTCGGGGGCGGAGTGAGCTCTATCGCGTCGACCTCAAAAGCATGGCAAGCGCGCATCGCCTTCACCAAGGCATCAACTTGCGGGGGCACCAAGTCTGGGCCTCTTACGAGCACTTCCAGGAAATCCTGGCCATTCGAAACCAACCGGCCGACGAGGAACTCTGGGACATCGTTGAGTTCTTCAGCAGTCACTCTGACCCCAACCTGTTCAAGGAGCGGCATGCGTTATCGCAATCCGAGTTCCGCAAACTTGTCCAGCCTTTGATTCGCACAGGGCACATCGTTCAGGATTTCAGAGGCGGTTTCCGAAGCGTGTTTGTTCCCGAGGGGGTTGACAGGGCTGAACTCCGCAAAGAGTACATTCGCAAACTCGTCGAAAAATTCCCCGTTATCACCCTGCGACAACTCACGCAACTGGCCGGTCCCTCGTTCAAACCCGAGGAGTTGAAAGCCGTTCTCAATGCCTTTGAGGAAGACGAGACCCTGATCAAGGGGTTCCTCATTGAAGATTTCCATCAGGTTTGCTGGGGACGAAAAGAATTGTTGCAGGAAGCCAAGTCAATTCCTCCGATTCGGGATTTCGTCCTCCCTCCCTCCGACCCCATCGCTCCTTACTTTGCTGACATCATGAAGGAACGCTTCGGCTTTGGCTCGGCCTACCTCGTGTTCAGAAACGCCGAGCCCGTGGCGGCCTTCAAGGCCAACACACGGAACAAAATCATCGATGTGAAAGACTACGAAGGTTCAGAAAAGGCATGGCGCATCGTGAAGGAATTTGCATGGGAGCACCAAATGCCGTTGCAAACCGACCTTCGTATCGGCGGCAAGAAGCTTCAGTGATGTTCCGGCCCGTGAAACGCCTGCCCCAAGTAATCGCAAATCCCCTCAAGAAACGCCACGTCTTGCTCCGAGAATGCTGCAGGTGTGTCTGAATCAACGTCCAACACGGCCACGACGTTTCCGTTGCTGTCCTTCACCGGAACCACGACTTCGCTGTTGGTGGTTGAACTGCACGCAATGTGTTCAGGGCGTGCGTGGACATCGGGCACGTCTTGCGTCTGTCCCGTTCGGGCCGCAGCGCCACAGATACCTTTGTCATACGGAATGTAGAGGCAACCGTGTCCGCCCTGGTACGGACCAATTTTGAGGATGCCGGGTTCGGTGGTTCGGTAAAAGCCCGTCCAGTGAAAGTGGTCAAACCCGTGATGAAGTTCACAGACCACCGTCGCCATGGCGGCCACCCAATCGGTTTCACCCTCAAGAAGGCCTTGAATTCGGGTGTTTACTTCATCGTGCATGGGGCGACTTGGGTTTAGCATCGTATTTGAATGGTTGAACGGCACCAGCACGTCGTGGTGTTGAGTACCGGGAGTTCTCGGTCCTGTGCCCGAACCATGTGATTGATATACAAACCCGCCTTGGTGGAGACCATGAAGAACGCCGTTTTCTTGGTCGGTCTTTTCGTGCTCAGTCTTGCATCCCCGCTTATCTCAACCGCATCGGCCGACGCGCACGACGACGATGGAATGGGTGTTCTCCATACCGCAGTGAACCCTGCCAACAACAACACCTACCACTTGCTCACCGCTTCGTCATGGGAGGATGCGGCCTCTTACGCACGATCGCTGGACGGTTTCCTCGTCACGGTGGATGATGAGGAAGAAAACACCTGGCTGTTCGAAACGTTTGCCTCTTGGGACAACCAGTCTCGCCACTTGTGGACGGGTCTGTCCGACCACGACTCGGACGACTACCGCTGGCACGACGGCACGCCGTTCCTCTACCGAAACTGGGGCGAAGACCAACCCTCGGAAGGCGGTGATGAGGACTACGTTCACATCGCCAGCACCAACATGGGGAACATCGACCCCGGCACGTGGAACGACTTGGAAAACGACCCGCAGTATTTCCCTGTTTACGGCGTGGTCGAAATTGGACCGGGTGCCGACTATGCGCTCCGATTTGACGGCGAGAGCGACCATGTGATCTTTGACCACGACGACAACTTGGACATGACCAACGTGTCCCATCTTGAACTCTCGGCCTGGGTCCACCCTTACAGCCTCGACACCAACCAGTTCGTGATGATGAAAGGCGATTATGGATGGGGCCTCTACCTGAACAACGACCGAGTGGCCTTCTCCTCGGAATACAGTCTTGCTCGGCACCCCGTCTCCAACGGTACCGTTGAGGTGGACGAATGGTCGTTCATTCAGGTCATGGTCGTGGTCGGTCAGGGATACAGTTTCTTCATCAACGGTGTTGATGCTGGAACCGTCATCGANGCNGATGCCGCTATTCCACTCGGAGACTTCGGGTCCAACGATTGCTACGAAAACGAACGGTCGTGTGACGANTTGTACGTCGGCCGCATGGGTGCTGGTTGCGATTGCAATTACTTTGAGGGTGTCCTCGACAACATCACGGTGCGCGTTGGCAGCAACGCCAGCGATGTGCAAACGGTGCTCCAGCTNGACTTCCCCGAAGGAGAGGGCGCCGAGACGAGCGATGCCNCGGGGAGCAACGTTGGTGAAATCGACGGGGCCGACTGGGTCATGCCCGACGGGAGCATCGTTGCCCAAGCCGTGGAATTGTTCATCGGCGAAGGCTACGAACTCGAATATGCAGCGGAGGGCGACACCCTNCTCTTTTTCGTAGAGGTTGAGGAATACACGCGNTCNTTGTTTTGGTANTCCTANTCCCTCAAGTTNNGCGAGTTTGAAGAGATGACNGAATACACGGTNTACGCCCTGTCCGGGGAAATACCGGACGAGTGGAACCACGACACCGAATCCTACGGTGAATTTGGCTTCCTGTACGAATCCTGGTCGATGCCTTCAGAAGGCGTGATGTGGTTCACGATGGTCCTTCACAGCGANGTTGAAGATCTCTACATTGAATTGGACGCCGATGTGGCCGACCCACCACCTACGCTCGACGACATGACTGAACTCATGGAAAGCATCCCGGTTACGAACCAAGAGGTGACCCAAGATTCGTTCACCAGCGGCGATTTCAATGCGAATTACTACTACGTTAACGTCACCGAACCGCTGGCCGACCTGCGCATCAGAACCTACGACGGTCGAGGGAACGTCAACATCGGTCTCTCGTTCTACAGTCCGCCCGTCCCGGAGGAGGTTTGGTGGGGCGAGATGGATGGAGCGGGTGAAGAACCCGGTCTTTCCAAAACGGAAAGCGTGGCATGGTCGACCAACCCCGGCAACAACGAAGAGGTGCATTTGTTCGATGTTGAACCCGGCCTCTACTACATCACCGCCTACAGTTTCCGAAACGCTCGAGGGTTCACCATCGTGGCCGACTTTGTTTACCCGCCCGAAAACGTCGAGCCCGATGACGCCATTACCCTCACACCTGGCGTTGAATACGGGTTGTTGAGCGGCTACACCGGCCTCAATCAGTACTTCAAGGTGGAGGTACCCCAAGGGACCGAGCGATTGGTCGTGGACCTCAACGACGGGGCTGGCGAAGCGTCGCTGTACATGCGCTTGGACCAGGCACCCACGACGTCGACCTACGAGCATCACTCGACCGCACAGGGGTCCAGCGACCGGATTGCGTTTAACGACCCGACGCCCGGGTGGTGGTACATTTTGCTGACCACGAAATCTGCCTTTACCGGCGTGAACATCATCGCAGAATTTGAGGATCGATTCGTGTGGGATTACGACGGAACCCCCATCGAACTGTACAACGACGAACCGCTGGACGGCATCAGCGTCGCCAAAGGCGGTGAGGTGAATTTCTTCGCTGAACTTGAGGAACCGGGCAACATGCTGTGGCTGGAAACCTACGGGGGTTCAGGGAACATCATGCTCACGATCGAGGGGCGGCAGTATGAACTCGAGTTCACGGAAGGCGACGGTCGTCCCGGTCCAGGATTTGGCGTCGAAACCGTCCCCCGAGAGGTGGAAATGATGAGTTCCAAGGACGGAACGAATCACCAAATCAGCCTGGAGTTCCCGCTCAACGGACGCTTTGACATCACGATGGACGGCCTCTCTGACGCCGAAGAAATTTCAATTCTGGTGCGATGGGACGAGAGCGATTTCCCCGTTGAGCCGGTGGAACCAATCGAACCCGTGGACCCCGATGACGTTCTGACGTGCAGGGAACGAGCGGAGGAGGTCTTTGCAGACACGGACCTCAACGGCGACGGTCTGGTCGATCGTCGGGAACTCGACATGGCTGATATCCCAGCCGAGGACATCGCATCGGCTGATCTGAACGACGACGGTCTGCTCGAATACCGAGAAGTTCTCCAAACCTTGTGCGATTGCGAGGTCGAATTGATGGAGGCCTTTGATGCGTTTTCCTCGGGTGGTGATTCGGCGTCGCTGAAGATTCTGGAGAGCCATGACTGGGCCAACGCCTACGATTTCAAATCCGTGAACGTGGACAAAGACGATGAAATTGATGACGAAGAATTGGACATGCTGCTGGTGTTGTGTGAAACCACTTTTGACGCCTTTGACGGCGACGGCGACGGAGTGCCAGACGAAGAGGATGCGTTCCCTGATGATCCAAAGGAAACCAAGGACACGGACGGCGACGGTGTGGGCGATAACGCCGACATCGTGGCCAGCGTGTCCAACGACATCATTTACGCATCGGCTGGCGTCTTGTTGCTGGTGCTTGCTGGTCTCCTGCTCGGCTTCTTGCGCAGCGGCCGTGGCTCAGGCGAGGAGGACATGTGGGACGGGCAGGACTCGATGAGCGAGGCCATGTTCAGCGACCAGACGGACGAGGCCTACCAGAAGGAGGCCGTTGACATCCCCGGTGCCATCTCGCTCCCTGAAACCTCCCTTGTCGCCTCTGATGTTGGTGTTGAGCTGATGTCGGGCGCCGGCGGGAGCACCCTCGCTTCCCCACAACCACCGCCCGCCGAGTTGATGGGCATGGTCCTTGACGGGCTTGAGACGGTTGAATACCCCACGGGCAGCGGGCAAATCTGGACTCGCTTCTCTCCCGACGACGACTGGCAGATGAAACCTTGAGTTGAGAAGGAATCATACGGGTGGAGCTCGAGGGCAGGTCGCCCCTGTAGTGTAGTGGATATCACCCCGGCCTCCGGAGCCAGGAACCCGCGTTCGAATCGCGGCAGGGGCGCTTATGGTTCAACAAACCCGTCCCATCGGCGCATGTATTCAACAAAGCTGGGGTTCAGACCGGCGGACGCCAAATGCTCTGCGGAGAACGGTGGCCGCGCGGGTGGTTCAGCCCCATCTTGGAGGTGGATTGGCCAGTTGGGGTGAGCGATTCCGGCTCGTCCCACGCCGACGAAATCCCCGCCCTGCTCCATCGCCATTAGGGCGTCATCCGCATCCCACACGCCCCCGGTGGTGATGAGTGGCAGGTGGTCGGGACAGGTTTGCCGGAACGCCGTGGTGTAGTGAATTTCTGCGCCGTTGAGGTGGCCCTTGGTTTGGATGTCCCAGCAGGAAACGTGGATGAAATCAAGGTCCAATTCCCCGCAAAGGTGCAAGGTTTCCAGTGAATCCTCGAGGCTCATGCCGCAGGCCTTCAGTTCGGGTGAGAGTCGAACGCCGACCAAGAACGATGAATCCGTTTGGCGTCGAACTTCCTCGACAATGGCTTGCAAGAAACGCGTTCGCTCGGACTGGCTACCGCCCCACTCGTCGGTCCGACGGTTGGTCCCG
>PBOE01000044.1 GCA_002725275.1 Methanobacteriota archaeon | reverse complement strand
CATCATTCGGTGTAAGGGCGGCTCTTGTGGCCCTCCACGCACTGGCCACCAGACTTGACGAAACCAAGACAGCAACCGCAATCGCCGTACCCCACGTCCAGACACTGGACATGGTCGAGATGGTGTCGTTGGAGAGCAACAACGCCATGACAGTGGTGATTCCGACGGCCAGACCGGTCTGAATCAACATCGGCGTGGACACCCGAAGAAAAGGTGCCGTTTTCCCAATTTGGTGGAGCACAAACATCACCCACGAACCGGCACCTAACCCCCAAACGGGTATCTCAGCGGGATAGCTGGAGAACAAGACAACGTCGTTGGAAGCCAAGTAGCGGTCGAGCCCGGTCAACAAAACGACCCAAACGAGCGAGGCACCCAGGAGGCTCAATGCTGCCGTCATGCCTTTTGAAGTTGTTACAGGTGCCGGTGCGTCGCTGTCTATAGATGATTGAACGTTCAACTCGCGATTGGCTTTTTCCTCAATGGCCAAGGCTTTGTACGTTCGCTCTAACCGGTCCACGCGACTGGAAAGTGCGTGCATATGGTCAACCAGTTCGACCAAGATGTCATGCTCTTCGGCCATCAAAGCCATTCGCTCTTCTTCGAATTCAGGGAGGGTGATCATGGCCGGAGCTAGCGCAATGTGTCCGTCGTCTTTGAGTTCGGCACGGGTTTCCTCAATCTTTCTGGTGAGTTGCTCCTCTTTCTTTTCACGGCGAGCATCCTTGGCGTCGGCAACGGCTTTGCTGGTTTTGGCGGCGGCCTCTCTGCTGGCATCCGCCACTTTCCCAGCGGCTTCTTTGCTGGCATCGGCAACCTTCGTAGCTGCCAGTTTGGTCGCTTGAGCGGCTTGCTTCGACAGCGCTGCGATGCGATTTCCGGTTGTTCCGAGTCGCTCGGCGAGGGTCTTGGGAGGGGTTCTTGGCGAGAGCGGGTCTTCGGCCATGCACGGTGGACGCATCGGATTTGATGTCAACCCTTCGCCCGTTCAGTACTCGACGGGAACCGGGTCCAAGATGCGCCAGAGGTACCACGCCGCAGCGGTTCGGTAGGGGCGCCAACGCTCGGCAATTTCCCCAACCGCTTCTTTGGTCTGGGCTTCCGGCACAAGGCGCTGTGTCCCACGGATGAGGCCGATGTCGCCCAGGCTGAACACATCGGGTCGAAGGAAATGGAACATCAACAGCATCTCAGCCGTCCATGGACCGATGCCCCGAAATTTCACCAGGTGTTTCATGATGGCTTCGTCGCTCATCTCGTCCCACGGTTGGCCGAGGAGTTCGTCGGCTTGTTCGGCCAAACCGTGGATGTAACTGGCTTTGGGGCGAGTGACGCCGCACGCTGCAATGCTGGGCTGGTCGGTCTTGAGAACGGCTTCAGGCGTTACTTCCCCGAGATGGTTGACGAGGCGACCCCAGATGGCGTCGGCTGCGAGAACGGAGATCTGCTGACCAACAATGGAACGGACGAGCGTCTGAAACAAGTCGTCACGACTGGTGATGCCCTCTGGCCCGAATTCCTCAACCACGGGGCCGAGCAAGGCATCCTCTGCCAGAAAGTCATGAGCGGCTTGCCACCACGATGGAATTCGTCCGCTCATGGTGGTGGTTGCAGAGATGAGGTTTTCAACACGCGCTTCAACCCTGCGCCATGCGAGACACCCTGATGGCTTACCTCGGACTCAAGGATGTGTTGCGTCAAGGCTGGGTGAACGCAGGCGTTGAGGCTCCGGAATCTGTGGCTGCCCACTCGTGGGGCATGGCCGTTCTTGCTCTGAAACTCTGCCCTGAGGAACTCAACCTCGAGCACGTGCTGAAACTCTGCCTGGTTCACGACTTACCCGAGGTCATCGTTGGCGATCTGACGCCCGCCGACGACCGCTCGACCAAGCTCGCAGACGAACGAGCTGCGATGAAAAAATTGGCCCCGGAGTGGGTCGCCTTGCTCGACGAATACGAACAGCAGTCAACGCCCGAAGCCGTGTACGTGCGGTCGCTTGACAAGTTGGACATGGCGCTTCAAGCGAAGGTGTACATGGAACGAAGTGACCTCGACCTGAATCAATTCATTGACAGCGCTCGAACAACGCTGGGCGACCACGAACTGCTCCGCTGAGGCCAAGGCCGACAAGAACAAAAAGCGGAACCGCTCCGACCAACTCACACAGCCCGATAGTGTAGGGGTCCATCATGGTGGGTTTTGGTCCCGCCGACCTCGGTTCGAATCCGAGTCGGGCTACCTCTCTTCTTGATAGGCCCGGTTTGAAACGAATTGAACGATGAGGCCAACCACCAGCAAACCGAGAAGCAGGCTAGGCCGGGGTATGCTGTCGCCCAGAAAGAACCCGGTGATCTGGTCGGAAAGCAACAGCAAGGACGCTACCTGGACCAGAAGATAACTCGCAACGACGCCACCAAGGGCGATGGCAGCGCTTGGAACTTGCAGTTGCACCGCAAGGTCGTAGCGCTCGGCCGTCATGTCGATGACACCCATGTCGTCCAGTTGGACGGCCACGGCGCTCACGGTGTGTGCCAGTTGTACGACAACGCTGGCCAGAACAAGAAGGAAAAACAACATCCCCAGCACGGCGATGAACTTCATGCCCTCGCCCTTGAAGACTTCAATCCAGCCGATGGTTTCACCTTCGCCAAATAAACTCAGGTGGATGCCACCGGGACGAACACCGAAGATTTCTCCAGCCACCAGCCAGTTGAAAAAGAACGAGCCGAGCACGGCCAACCCGCACACAACGCTTGAGATGAGGGCCACCAAAGAGGCCAGATAGAGCGGGTTGTCAACCGGCTCGCGGAGTTCAAGCGGGATGTTTGAAAGGAACATGACGGACGCGACCGTCAAGGCGATTGAGAAAAGAAGCGACAGCCACACGAACAGCGTGTAGCTGGTGTCCAACGCCGGGGCTTCAGTGCCCTCGATGCTAAATGCAAACGTGTCTTCATACGAGGGTGTGATGAAGATGAACAAAACCGTGGCCATCAACCACAGTCCACCGGCAGGCACGATGGCAAATCGACCGAAGCCATACAGTCGCTCAAATCCTCCTGCCGAGGTCACCATCCGTCCGCCAGCGACCAGACCCACCAGGCCCCGTGCTGCGAAGGACATCCCAACAAGCAGGGCTGAAATCCCCACCATGAACGTGTAGATGTTGCTGGCGAGGTTCCATCGACTGAACCCGCTCATGGCTTCGTCGAACAATTCGCAATCACCGCCGCCTGCAAACACACAGGCTTCCTTCATGGCACTCAACGATTCGACCACTTCGCTGTACTCCGTGTCAAACCGCTCGTATTCGTCTTCCGATTCAAACTTGAAGGTGGTGGTGCTGAATTCCGCCACCGCTTCGCCGTCTTCGGTCTCAACGACGTACATCAACGGCCCGGTCAGGGAGAGGACGAGGAACGCCAACATGGCGACGTGAACCGCTTCGCGTGAAACTTTCAACCCACTTGCGGAGAAGGAAGGAACGCTGATCTTCTGCTTCGAAACGCTTGAGGAGGTGCTCTTCCGCTTGGACCGCTTCGGCCTGGACCGCTTCGGCTTCGGCTCGACGTTCCATTCGAATTCCCCCTCGCAATACGGGCATGCAAATTCACCGGAAGCGTCGTCGTCGAGTTCAATCTCCTCATCACAGTGAGGGCAGAGAATCTCGACCATGCACCGGGCAAATCTTGGTTGAAAATATTCCTTTCCCCGACGCCGTCCAAACGAATACGCATCTTCATGAACGGCGTGGCTGTGCATTTGGCTACAGGTGAGACGATGATTCAGACCATTGGCGTGATCGGTGCAGGACAGATGGGCAACGGCATAGCACAGGTGGCCGCCTGTGCTGGCTACGACGTCGTGATGATTGACATCAAGGACGAGTACGTCGAGAAGGGCCTTGGCACCATTCAGTTTTCGCTTGGGAAACTTGTGAGCAAGGAACGCATGACGCAAGGCGATGCTGACGCAGCGCTCGGTCGCATCACAACGGGCACCGAACGTAGCATGTGCGCAGATTGCGACCTCGTGGTGGAGGCCGTGCCCGAGATCCTCTCGCTCAAGCAGGAGATCTTTGCTGAACTCGACAGCCTCTGCAAGCCGGCGACCATCCTGGCATCCAACACATCATCCATCTCCATCACGACCATCGCCGCCTCCACGCAGCGACCCGAGAAGGTCATCGGTATGCACTTCATGAACCCGGTGCCCATCATGAAACTCGTCGAAATCATCAACGGGGCCGACACCAGCGAAGCGACGAACACCGCCGTGGTGGAAGCGGCTGAAAAGATGGGTAAGACCGCCCTCTCGTGCAACGACGCCCCGGGCTTTGTCTCAAATCGCATCCTCTGCCCGATGATCAACGAAGCCATCCTCACGCTCCAGGAAGGCGTGGCTGAGCCCGAGGCCATTGACGGTATCATGAAACTCGGCATGAATCATCCCATCGGGCCGCTGGCCCTCTCGGACCTCATCGGCAACGACACGGTGCTTCACATCATGAACGTCCTCTACGAGGGTTTTGGCACGGAGAAGTACGCACCTGCCCCCCTGCTGATTCAGATGGTTGAGGAAGGGAAACTTGGACGAAAGTCTGGCCAGGGCTTCTACACCTACTGAGGTGGCACCGTGAGCGAACTCAACGACCAAACCTACCTCGTCACCGGGGCCTCAAAGGGCATCGGGCGCGCACTCTCCTTGGAACTGGCGAACCACGGTGCTCGTGTTGTCCTCCTTTCGAGGGCGAGCAAGGCGTTGGACGAGACCCTTACAGATGTCCAGTCGTCGGCCCCATCGTCCTTTGCCGTAGCGTGTGACCTTAGCGAACCGTCCTCCATTGACGCAGCTGTTCGTCACATTCTTGCGGAGGTCAGTGAACTCCACGGCTTGGTGCACAACGCCGGGGACATCCACCCCATCAAACCGCTCTTGCGTTCCAGCACCTCTGACTGGACCCGCTCGATGATGGTCAACCTTGTCGGTGTGCAACACCTCACCCAAGCCCTGGCCTCGTTGCTTCAGGGCGAGCACCGCACTCGTGTGACCACGATCTCAAGCGGGGCGGCTCTTCGGCCCTTGGCTTCATGGTCCGCCTACTGCACGGCCAAGGCAGGGTTGGACATGTGGACCCGGTGCCTGGCAGAGGAAGGCGGTCAGCACAACATCACGGCGGTGTCCGTTGCACCCGGCATCGTTGACACGGGCATGCAAACGGCGATTCGCTCGGCATCACCCGAAGATTTTCCGCTCCTGGAGAACTTCGTCGGCTACCACGAAAACGGCCAGTTGGCCGACGCTGAAACCGTTGCAAAAGCCCTGTACGGGTTGATTACATCCCACAATGAAGAGCATTCAGGTCAGCGTTTCGACGTCAGGGATTTGTAGGAATCCAAGCCGGTTTGGGCGAAGGGTGATAAGCCAACACCTTGACAGGCAAGTTGAGGGATACCATGCCAGGCACCGACCGTGTTGAGATTCGAACGTTGAAAGTTGGACGATTTTGTGTCGTTGACGATGAAGCCTACAAGATTCTGAGCATTTCGAAATCCAAACCTGGAAAGCACGGCTCCGCCAAGGCTCGTCTCTCGCTTGAGAGCATCTTCACCGGCAAGAAAATCTCCCACGTTGGCACGGTCACCGATTCCATCAACGTCCCCATGATTGAGAAGGGCACGGCCACCGTCACTCACATCGAAGGCGCCGAAGTTCACGCCATGAACGACCGAGACTACTCCATGATGATCCTCCCCATGCCGTCGGCTGAATCCGAGATGAACATCGAGGCGGGTCAGAAAATCATGTGGCAGGAAGCCCTTGGTCGCTACATCATCATTCGAGACCACTGATGGCCACCGACCGTCCCGTCTGAATCGTGGACGGTGCACCGCTTCGGCGGGTATGAATTCATAAGGCGATGGGGCCATGCTCAGGCATGGAAGGAGCAGAAGCCACCATAACGAAAGACCAGCGAGTTCGCGGGTACTGTGCCTACGACTGGGGTAAAAGCGCATTTGAAACATCCGTCACGACCGCTATTTTCCCGGCCTGGTTCGCTTACTTGTTTGCCGAGGCCAACGGTATTTCGACGAAAATGCTCGGCAGTGAATGGACGGCCGACGCCATGTATTCTGCCGCCGTGATGGTGGGTGCCCTGCTCGTGGCGATTTGCGCACCGTCGCTCGGTGTCATCGCCGACCGCCGAATGATCAAAATTTGGTGGCTGAAAATCCTGACCCTTCTCGGTGCAGGCTCCTGTATCTTGCTGGCGCTTTCGCCCTACCTCGGTGTATCGCTGGGCTGGATTTGGGCGCTCATCATGTTCATGGCGGCCAACGTCGGGTTGAACGGCGCGGGCGTGTTCTACAACGCCTTGCTGCCCCACATGGGTGATGAATCGGAGATGGACGCCATCTCCAACAAGGCCTTCGCTGCTGGCTACCTCGGCGGCGGCCTTCTGCTCGTTGTCCACCTCGCCCTGGTTCTCGGTCTGCCGGGACAGAGCTGGGTCATTCCCTTCGCCATGGCCACGTCGGGCCTGTGGTGGCTTGGGTTCGCCCAAATGACGTTCAGGATGGTTCCCGAACCCCACATCGAAAACGAAATGGAACCGATGGGCCTCATCGACTCCACCAAAATGGCGCTGGGGGAAGTCAAAGCCACGCTGGCGGACATCAAGAGTTTCCGAACGCTTTTCTTCTACATGCTGGCCTATTTCTGCTTCATCGACGGCATCAATTCGGTGACGGCCCTGGCCGGTGTTTTCGGCATCGTTGTTCTCGGTCTGACGACGGTCGGTTTGATTTTGACCATTCTCATCATCCAATTCGTGGCCGCTCCAGCGGCCATCGGCTTCACAAAACTGGCTGAGAAATGGGGCACGAAGGGTGCCCTGCAGTTTTCCTTGGTGTGCTGGTGCGTGGTGATCGTCGGCGCGCTTTCCTTCGCCCCGCTCGAACTCGAGGAGCATGAGGAATACGACATTCAGTACACGTGGACCGGCACCGACGATGTGTACGAGGTCGTTGCTCGTGAGGGTGTGAACCCCATCGCAGCGCTTCCCGACGACGATGAACAACAATGGGCGTTGACCTACAGGGACATCCTGCCGGTTCAACTTAACGAAGATTACAAGCTTGGCGAAGCCGTCGAGTGGGCGTACGACGATGACGGGGTTCCCGTTCCACGCAACGTCACCCTCACCGAAGCGAACGTGGCCTCCCTGCAGGCCACGATGGACGAATCTCGATTTTCCTTCAGCATCACGGGCGCCGGCAACATCTCCGACCAAACGGGGCTGGGGGTCGACCATCCAACCAGCCTGGGCGACGGAATGCTCGACTTCATCCCAGAAACGGCACGAACCTATGTTTGGGCGCCTCTGGGCATGACCGTGTTTTTCCAATTCTTGCTCTTGGGTGTGTTCGCTGGTGCGCTGCTGGGCGGCTCACAAGGCCTTGCTCGGTCCATGTTCGGTCAGATGGTTCCCGAAACCCGTTCGGCTGAATTCTTCGGGTTCTTTGGGTTCTTTGGCAAGGTTGCCGCCCTGCTGGGTCCGCTCATCTACTCGCTCATGACCGTCTGGTTTGACTCGCGAGTCGGTATTTTTGCCATCTCCCTGCTCATCGTTGCTGGCGCCATCATGCTCCGTCGTGTCGACGTGGAAGACGGCATTGCCGTTGCACGTGCGGAAGACGAACGCAACCGACAACAGGATGCAACCACGGCTTGAGCATCGGAACGGTCATGAAGTGCCTCTACAACCCCAACACACGGCGCTCCTGCGTCGCGGGTGGTTGTGGTGTCAAAATCGGACCTTGCAGGTGAAAAAACCGTTGCAAAATCAGCCTACAGGCAACCGGTTACACCAGAGGGTCTCAAAGCGATCGAAGCCGGGACCCTCACCTGGCTCGACGACGAGATGTACAACAACCTCAACACGGGTGTGTTGGAACAGTACCTCGAGGAAAAGAACCTCGAGGAATCCTTTGAAGTGTCCCACTGGAACACGCCGAAGGTCTTCATCGGCATCGGGATTGGTGCCATCTTTTCGGGTGTTACCGCCTACATCGGTCTGAAACTCGGTCTCGCTATTTCTGCGGCCTGGTACATCGCCTATCTCCTCGGCATGGCGCTGAAGTGGTCGCCCTCTGAGGTGAACATCGCAACCTCAGCGACCACCGGTGCCACCCACGCATCGACCGGTTTCATCTTCACCTTTCCCGCCATCTTTCTGCTGGCCAGTCAACCGGCCTATGCGTTAGCCGACGGACCGCTGGTCAATTTAGACGACGGCGAGGCGTTCACGCTGGCCTTCATCGGTATCGTCGCATCAATGTTTGCCGGGTTCCTCGGCGTGATGTATTTCATCATCTTCCGGCGAGTGTGGCTGGTTGAAGATCCGCTGCCACTGCCAGGTTTTGAAGCCACGCTCAAAATGTTGGACATCTCCTCGGACGTGAGCACGGGCGCTGTCGAGCACGCACGTGATTCGCTCAAAACCATCGGCGTGTGGACGGCGCTCACCATGGTGGGCCTCTTCCTCATCGAATATCCGTTGATTTGGGCCAACGACCGAAAGGTGGCGCTGTTGGACTTCCTCGCAGAGTCGGCCCACATTGGCGACATCGGCCTTGCGAGTTTTTACTCACACGGGAAGATTCACCAACCCTCCGGCACCGTTGATGGTGTATCTCTCGGGCAGACGCACTGGTCGGAAGAGACTGCGTGGAACCCGTTTGCTTACACCTACGTCGGGGTGGCGTTGACACCGTCGATGTTCGCCATTGGCTGGTTCATGAAAGCCCGTGTGGCCTTCCTCGTGAACCTGGGCACCATCGTCGGTTGGTTCTTCCTTGTCCCGCTGGCGGTCTTCATGAACGTCCCCATCTACGACGCCACGCAACAGGGCAACATCCCCATTCAAGAATACGCCAGCGGCGGTTCGGCTGCGCTCCAAATGATCGCCTTTGCGAAAACCGTTCGAACCATCGCCATCGGTGCCATTGTCGGCGGTGGTATGTTTGGTCTGTTCAAGATGTGGCGAACCTTTGCCGACATCTTCACCGACATCGGATCGGCCTTCAAGGGCGACGCCAGCCAGGAATACATGGAAGGCAAAGGTTGGTACGAATGGCCGCTTAAGCACATACCCATCTTCATGGGCGTCACGTTCATTGCCATGATCGTGATTTTCTCCATCGGTGGGTTCTCTCCTCTGTCGGCCCTTGTCTTCGCTTCCGTTCTCATCCTGACGACGTTCATGCTCGGCGCCATTGCCGTTCGGGTCATGGGTGAAACGGGCATTGAACCGGTTTCAGGAACGTCGTTCATCGTTCTCTTGATGCTTCTCGGTGTGTTCCTCAATGCGCAAGACCTGCTTCAACTCAACACCGAAGATGCCGTTCTTCTCGGGTTGGTGGGGACCACGGTGTTTGGGTCCGCCATTTCCATGTCGGGCACCGTGATCGGCGACTACAAGAACAGCCTGTACATCGGTAACCGACCCTATCACATCTCGAAAGGGAACATCATGGGCGTTGTGCCCGGTGCCATCATCGGGGCCGGCGTCGCCATCTTCCTGTCCATCCAACTCGCCGAGGGCCGCATCCAACTCATCGCGCCTCAAGCCAACGCCTTCGCCACCTTCTCGGTCATTTTCGCAGAGGGGCAAGGCGACCTGATGTTGCTCTTCCTCGGCTTCTGTTTGGGCATGTTCGTCGAATGGGCCACCGGCATGGGGACCTCGTTCGGCCTGGGCATGTACCTCGACGTGCCTCACACCTTGCCGATGCTCATCGGCGGTGTTGCAAGGGACCGCTGGGAGGACAAAAAACTCCAACCTCGCATCGACGCCCTCAAGGAGAAGGAAGGCACCACGGTGGCTGAAAAACAGCGGGCGCTCATCTTGTTGAGCACGTTCATGGTGGCCGCCGGCTTGCTCACCGGTGAGGCTTTCTTTGGAACGGAATCGAGCATCCTTTCCTTCGTTGATTCGTTGTGGTACGACGATGAAGGCATGAAAACGGTGTTGGGCGTCGAGAACTTTGCAGATTCCTGGACATGGTACGCCATTCGCATGGTCAGTTTGATTCTCATCAACGTCGTCGTCGGGGCTGCCATTTACCTGCTGTTCAAGCGGGCCGGCGTCATCGGTGGCAAGGCTTCGGAAGCTTGAGCGTGAGGGCATGTTGGCCGCTGGCACACCCCGCTGGGTATGGGGCCTGCTCGTTGCTGCCGTCATTGGGGTGTCGAGTGCTGGGGCCTTGTTTCAGCACGTCGACGCCGTTCCTCCCCTTCTTCGCGCGTCGTGGCGGCTCCAGCTGACGTCCATCGTCCTGTTCCCGTTCTTCGTCTATCAGTTGGTGACCATCGAGCATAAGGTGGCTGAGCAGTTTCGCACGCGGCGCACATGGTCCTTGTTGTTGGTCAGCGGCGTGGCGCTGGCCGCTCACTTTGGTGCATGGGTCGCCAGTTTGGATCAGACCACGCTGACCCATTCCCTGTTGTTCGTGACCGCCCACCCGCTGGTCATCGTGGTCGGCATGGGGTTGCTGGCACCCGTGTTCACGTCCGTGCGCAGGCCACGGGGAAACGAAACCTACGGGGCCATCATCTGTTTCATCGGTGCAGCCATCACCCTCCTCGACGCAGGCCAGGAACAAGGTGACCAAACCGTGACGCTGCTGGGCGATGCACTGGCGTTTGGCGGGGCCGTGTTTGTGGTGGGCTACATCGTGGTGGGTCGCATCCTCCGGACGTGGCTGCCCATCTTCCTCTACGCGTTCCCGGTCACCCTCATCGGTGCGCTGCTTCTGCTCCCGATTTCATGGCTGTTCGAGCCATCCTTTTCCTCCTACGGGGTGTTCGGATGGACCGACGGTGAATTCTTTGTTTGGTTCCTGCTGTTAGCGCTCGTGGCCGGCCTCTTGGGCCACACCGGCCTGAACACCTGCTTGCGCTACATTTCTCCGCTTATCGTGTCGGTCTCCGTCACGCTCGAGCCCGTGTTGGGGTCCATCATCGGTTGGCTGTTGTTCGACTCGGGCGTACCGGGGCGGTGGACGTTGCTGGGTGGTTTGGTGCTCATGACGGGTCTGCTGACCGTGGTGGTGGCCTCAGAACAGGCCTCGCTTGAAGCGAACAATCAAAACGCAACGGCCTGAGGCTTGTTCATGGTTCAAGCCCGTGGCTGGTTGTTGCTGACCAACGACGATGGCATTGAAGCCATCGGGTTTGAGTTGCTGGTCAAAGCTCTGCACGAGGCCGGTTACCCGCTCGCCGTGTTGGCTCCGTCCGGCAATCACTCGGCCACTGGCATGCGCATCAATCTGATGAAACCCATGGCCTTTCGAGCACGTGACGACCTCACAGAGGCGTGGGGGCTCAACCCGCACGAAACACCCGTTCACTTGTTTGAGTTGGACGGGACCCCCTGCGACACGATGATCGTCGCCTTGGATGGCGGTCTGAACCACCTCGTCCCCGGCGTTCATCCGCAACTCGTGGTGTCCGGTGTGAACCTCGGGCCCAACCTCTCACAAGATGCCTACCACAGCGGCACCATGGGAGCGGCGAGGGAAGCAGGCCTGTACGGTGTACCGGCCATTGCAGCGTCGTTCACGTCCTTCGACCCCGAGGGGATGGAACGCGCCGTTGACGCCACGCTGGAGGCGGTGGCCAAGGCTGTCACCGTGTTGCCCCTCCGTGCCCAAAACCTCGGTCGCCCGCACGGCGCTCTTGACACGGGTTATTTCACGTCCTGGCCCAAGTCGGGTGCCGACGAACGTTGGGTTGTGGACCCCGAGGCGGCCTTGCTGAGCGCCTTCGCCAACGGGGACGTCATGCTCAACGTCAACGCTCCCGGTACGTGGAACGGCGAATGGGCGACGACGCGCCTTGGTGTCCGCTGGTACCGCAATGCGGTTCATTTTGGCGACACGACGGAAGGCTCAACCGCCACGTTCACCATCGGAGCGGCTTCGGTCGACCACGCAGCGGTTCCAAGCGGCGATTGCGATGCGGTGGAGGAGGGCAAGGCCAGTTTGTCCTGCCTTGCCGTGTGGCCTCAGAGCCATCCGTTTGCCCTGGACGAAGACCTGCTCGCCCACGGCCTCGAACGCACCGTGGACGGATGGCCACGCTGGTTGATCAACGGTTGATGGCCACGCCCTCATCGAGCAAGAAGTGAACGATGGCCACGGCCATGTGGCCCTGCAGCCATTGCGTCCCCAACGAACGCTGAAGCACGTCAACCCCCTCGAGGTCACCGAGGGGTTGGTCGTCGCTGAGGATGAAGTTCATCGGGGCTTCGTTCGGTGCGCTGCTGCTGGGAAGGACGGCGCTTTCCGACCACAGCCTCGGTGCATCAGCGTCGAGGACCACGGTGGGAGCGTCGTTCCATTCTCGCAGCGTGAGACGCAGATCTCCTCCGCTGTGGGTGATGCCCGCCGTGATGGGCTGCCAGTGACCGATGGGGGGCAACGGCGTGGCGATGACCTTGCCGATGGTTCCCGCTATAGAACGCTCGTCTGCATGCAATCCCTTGAGTTCTGACCCGTCGAATTTGATGCGTCGTGGTGGACCGGGGCCGCCCATCAGGTGAAGCACGACCACCGTGTTCCGTCGCAGCCCGTGGCTGGTCAGCAACCCCGCCATCAACGCTCGCACGAGGACGTCCATTCGACCACCTGCACCGGTCAAATCGTTGAGGGGAAGTTTTCCTTTGGACATCGCACGGTGTCCAACCACCGCAAAGCGTCGCATCGCTATGCCTCCGTGCCTCGTTCAACGAGGGTCTGGACGGCATCGTTCAGGTCGCTCATGGTTTGGAGGACAAAGTGGGCGCCTTGCTGGTCGACGAGGTAGCCGCGGGGTTTCTCGGCATCGCCCAAATCTTCGAGTCGATTGGCTACGACGGCCGTCATGCCGGCTTTCTGAATTTGTGCAAAGGCTCGATGAATCAGATCGGTCTGCTTGATGCCGCATTCGAGTTTGAACCCGATTCGTACCGCGCCCTCGCACGCTGCTTTCAATTCCATGATGTGCTTCGGACTTTCGATCAACGGCAACGTGAGCGTGCCTTGCTGGCTCGCCAGTTTTCCTTCAGCTGGTGACTCCACCACGTAATCCAAGACCGCCGCAGCGTGGACCCAGGCATCGATGGGATCGTTGGCCAACGCCACACATTCCCTCAACATGCGCTCGGGTGTCGGGCAATTGAGCACCAACGGCAGCCATGCTGGTGCCGCCACCGTGGTGATGCCAGCAACGCACGTCACATCGTGCCCGTGCTTGTGCAGATGGTCGGCGAGAGCCCAGCCCGTGCTTCCCGAACTGGTGTTTTGCACGTGCCTGACGTCGTCCACGGAGGAGCGGGTCGCACCGAGGGTGATGACCACGTTTTTCCGGCCGGGTCGGCTTGCATTGACATGGTGCGCCAGCGTTGCAACGATGTGGTCGCTGGGAGGCGTCTTCCGTTTTCCTTCCTCATCGGGTCCCCAAAGAACGTGGACGCCCTGATGGGATACGGCTTCCACGATGTCGTCCGTCACCGGGTCTTCAGCGAGATCGACGTGCATGCTGGGCACCATGAGGATGGGTGTGTTGCGGGTTCGAGCCACCGAGAGCGCCATCATCAACGGTCCGTGTTGGAGTCCGTGGAGATGGCTGGCCATGACGTCCCGGGTGGCTGGAGCGACGAGAACGGCGTCGGCTTCGTTCAACGCCGTGAGGTCGCCGTCCCAGTCCGTGATGACATCGGCTTGCGATGCCCATCGAACCGCCAGGGGAGTGATGATGCGCTGAGAGGAGGGCGTCATGATGACGGTCAGTTCGGCTCCTTCCCTGCGAAGCGCACGGGCAAGGCGAACCGTTTCAACCGCAGCGATGCCACCGGTGACGCCCAGCACCACCTTGCACTTCTGGAGTGAAGTGCCCGTGGTTTCGACGTCGGTGTCCCGGAGCGCCATGGTCCGGCGAACCTGCGGACGGTCAAGACACCTTCGCTTCAAGCCACGATGGAAAACAAATCATTCAAATGCACCTCGCACGAGGCAAAACCGTGGCCACCAATCGAGCTGACGAGATGGTGCTCGCAGGTTCCGCTCCTGCGCCTGCCCCGGGGAGTGACCCGGTGGCTCACGTTCATCGTGGAACGAGTTTCATCGTTCTTGTCGACGGCGCCATCGTCGTCTTTTCGGCTTACTTACTCATCAGTTCACTGTTTTCCGGACCCGTTGTCGATGTGCTCTCCGGCGGTCTGATGCTGGCCGGTCTGCTCATCTATGCGGGGTATCGCAATCGCAAACCGTGGGCGTACTGGCCGGGTGTGGCCATCCTCTTGCTGGCGTGTCTTGTGTTCATCGCCAACGCCTTGTATTCCCTCGTTATCCTCCTGGCCGGTGGCTATGTCAGCAATCTCTTGTTCATCGCCCTCTTTGCTTGGGCCGCGTTGGGTTCGGGTCGACGTGCTCTGTTCCACTGGCACCCAGCCTACCGGGCGGGTTACCTTCGGCAGGGTCCCCTCTCCGGCTTCGACCTTGAAGACGGCGAAATGTTGGCGGCCTGCCCCTCGTGTCTCGCGGTGCTCGCCATTCGTCCCACCATGCTCGGTGACGCCGACCGCTGTCCCCACTGCGGCGGCGCTTTGGTGAGTCAGGCACTGATCAACAAATACAGCGATGAAGAGGCCTGAACTGGGTTTTTTGGCTCGCGCCTTGAAAAGGAGGCTTCTTGAAGGGAAGCGCTCACGCACCCCTGAGGAGGCTCACCATGTCGTCAATTCAAGAACGGCTCCAACAGTTGTTGGACGGCGAACTTGACCCGGCTGATATCGCCGACGACCCGACCCTCGTTAGTCTCGCAGACCGACTCTACGGTATCAAAATCGCTGCGGTTCAACCCGTAAAGGCTCGGGATGCACAAGACTTGCTGGGCACGCCATCACCGGTCACGGAAGTTGCGCCGCCCACCGACATGCTGGTCGAGGTCATCGGCTCCGTTGGCACCCCCGCACCTGCCGTGCCGTTGCCGCTCCCCGAGGTTGAACTTGACCTTCCACCTGTTCCAAGTGGCAAGAACAATCCACTGCGCTTTGCCTTCCTCGGCGGTCTCGGTGTGGTGCTGCTGAATTTGTTCGGCCTCTTTTCCTCGCTGTTCAACGGTATGTGCGAGCCCGGTACCTGTCGGGGTGCAGAACAAACCCGGTTGAACCTCATGAGCCCTCACCTGATCGGCGAATCCGACGGTTGGTCGTACTCCTTGTTGGCGGAAAGCATGAACGGTGTGGGTGGTGTTTCCGGGGGCATCGGCATCCCCGACATCGTCGCTCTCATCGTGTTGGTCGGCGGTTTCTTGTGGATGCGAAGGAAGTGAGCCTTCGTGTCCCCTGACGGTTGGCTGGCGCAGTCCATTGCTTACGTTGGAATGATGAGCATTTTGCTGGCGTTTCTCCTTGAGACTCGCAACGTCCTCCACAGCAAACAACCAACCTACCTCGTGCTGATGGCCGTTGGTTCCGGCCTGCTGGGCGTGCGAGCCTTTCTCATCGATGAATGGGCGTTCTTCGTCTTGGAGGTGGTGTGGTGCGGGGCTGCTGTCCTGGCGCTGATGTCGCTCGGGAAGTCCATCGCAGCAACCGAAGAAGAAGCGTCATCTTGATGAAACGGAAGTCCGCCCCGACATCATGGGCAACCGCAAAGCAAAGCGAGGCATCCCCTCGAAGAGCGAGAATTTCAACGAGTGGTACCCGTTCATTGTCGAGGCGGCCGAACTGGTTGACAAGCGCTATCCCATCAAGGGGATGGACGTCTGGCGACCGTACGGTTGGAAGACGATGAAACTCATCGACGCGCTGACGCATGCCGAGATGGAACGCACCAACCACGAGGAAGTAAACTTCCCCTTACTTATTCCAGAGAACCTTCTTGAGAAGGAGAACGCCCTGGTCGCTCGCCTCAAGCGAGCGCGTGAGGAAGGCGTGGACCCGGATGACCTGCGGGACGAGGAAGAAGAGGGCGGCTTCAAGAAAGAAGTCTACTGGGTNAAGCACGCCGGNGAGAACGACCTCGACATCCCCATGTTCCTGCGNCCNACNTCCGAGACGGCNATGTACACNATGTTCCCGNTNTGGATTCGNTCCCACAANGACCTCCCGCTGAANATNTACCANATGGTNAACACCTTCCGNTACGAAACCAAGCANACNCGNTCNTTCATTCGNGTCCGNGANATNCACTTCTTTGAAGCNCANACGGCCCACGTTGANGANGNGGANGCCAGTCGNCAAATCGCCGAGGATTTGGACATCGTNGACCGNNTCATGNNCGACCTCTGCNTGCCCATCATCAANGCCAAGCGNCCNGTNTGGGACACCTTCCCTGGNGCNTGGTACACCATCGGCATCGACGCCGTNATGCCCAACGGNCGNACNCTNCANGTNGCNTCATGCCACCACTACCGAGACCAGTGGGCNAAAGCCTTCGACGTGACNTACGAAGACCTNGANGCNAAACANGCNNACTGCCACCAAACCACCTACGGNATGTCGGAGCGNTTGCTNGGNGCCGTGGTNGGNATGCACGGTGATGANAACGGNCTNATCATGCCGCCNAAGATTGCNCCNTTCCAGGTCGTCATNTGCCCGATGATTCGCAAGAACCTCGANGTGGACACCATCGCCGTGGCTCACGAAGTCGCTGACAAGCTTCGTTCTCGTGGTTTGCGTGTCAAGGTGGACGACCGCGACCTCCACCCCGGCCAGAAGTACTACGACTGGGAAATCAAAGGTGTTCCACTTCGCTTGGACATCGGTCCCCGGGACATCGAACAGGGCACCGCCTTCGCCGCCCGACGCACGGGTGGCAAGGAGCCGCTTCCCATGGACAACATCGTGGACGAGTGCTACCGTGTGCTCGATGAGATCAGCGATGAATTGCGTGCACGTGCCTCCCAGCACATGGACGACGTGGTGCAACCACTTCCTGCCTTCNCNGAGGCCGACGGCCAATGGACCATGGACGGGGAGGTCAANGACGGCCACATCTACGAGCTCGCCTTCGACGGTTCGGATGCGCATGCTGAAGTTATAGAACGAACGACGGGCCTGTCGTTCCTCGGTGATGCAACCGATCCGTACGATGCTGAACGTCCCTGCCACATGACGGGCGAAATGACGACCCGACGCGTCTTGCTCGCCAAGTCCTATTGAAGCCGGCTGAATCGTTGGCATTGCTCAACGTCACCGTGGACGTGCGAATCGACCGGTGATTTCCGTTCCAGCGATTTTATGTAGTCTACCCAGAATGCATACTCATGCAACTAAGCGAAGATGGCCAGTGGATGTGGAACGGGACCGAGTGGATTCCAGCGAATCAACCCACCGCTGTTGTGGCTCAGCCTCAACCATCCGCGGTGTACGAACAGCCTCAGGCGGCGGACTTTGCTCAGGGAAACAGTGCTGGTTTCATTGCAACCGTCCCGATGGTCAACCAATCGAAAACCAAAGTTGTCCCATGGATTGGCGTTGGACTGATTTTTCTCTCGCTCCTGATGCCGTACGTCAGTATTTTCGGCGTCGGTATTTCCGGGGGAGAACTCATCGGTTTCATCGGCGACGCTCTCGAAGCGGCTAGCGAACTTGACGGCGATTCGTCGGGGGATGATGGAGGTGGTGGCGAAGACCTCGGCATAGGCTTCGGTGGATACATGTTTTTCATCGCTGCCGCCATGCTCGTTCTCTCCCCTATCGTTTACTTGTTATCGGCGATCGTAGCGTGTGTGCTGATTGCAACAAAGAANGGCGCCATCAAAATTCTCGCGTTCATCCACTTCGGCTACTTTGGTTTGTTCATCTTGGCATCGGTGTTCGGAACGCTTGATTTCTTTGACGAGAGTTTCAGCGTCTTGGGCTTCGCCAGCATTGGTTTCTACATGGCAAGTCTGGCCCCTGGACTTTGGTTTGTCGATAAGTGAACCCGTGTTGCAGCAACCCAACCGTCGCATACTGCGAATTCAATCGCTCGGCTGCCGTTGATGTCCACACGTCATGCAATGCTTGCCCTGTGCGGGCGTGAGTTCTCCGCAGTGTTGACAGGGAACGTAGGCGTGAAGTTCGAGCACGGCCTCTTGCTTGATCATCACCCAAGCCACCCACGCATAGGCGACGGTGAGCAGCAGGAACAGTCCCACGACCGCACCGGTGCCGAGGTTCAGGAATTGAACGCCGAGGGCGAACGCCAGGAAGACGCAAGCCGTGAAGACGTAGACGGGCCATTCGAGACGCATGCGACCACCCGAGGCTCATCATGCCTGTATTTGAGATGTTTTATCGACAGATTCTCACAATCTTGTCGCCAAGGGTAGCGTTGTATATGNCCCATAGCAAGCCCATGTGTATAGATAGGATGAATCAAAGGGTGTTATGGAGACCCCCTTGCATACACCCAAAATTTGCTTACACTAACCTATTGTTCATTTT
>PBOE01000043.1 GCA_002725275.1 Methanobacteriota archaeon | reverse complement strand
ACAATTCGGACCACGGACCCTTCGTGTACGACCTCGGCGGGGGCGAGCGGGGACGCGCCGTGGTGTGCTACGGCAGCGGCAGTTGGGAATACCACACCTACGCCGACACCATGGAACGCTTCAACGAGGAATCGCTGGGTGTTTCCGTGACGATTTACGGCACCTACATGCGCTTCCTTGCGTACTCGAATTACTGAGCGTGGGGTTCAAAACACGATGCTGAGTGGCCAAGCCATGGTCGCACCGAGCGCTTGGGCCAGCCACATCTTGGTCGCTTCCAAAACCGAAGCGCTCCAGATCAAAGACAAGGTGGGGAAACTCAAGGATTTCCAAAAGTTTGCACGCAAGAAGAGCACCTGTCCGTCCAGCCAAAAAGGGGGCGATCTCGGATGGTTTCGCAAGGGGCGCATGGTCAAGGCCTTCGAAGACGCCGTGTGGGAGACGCCCGTCGCCACCGTCTCACCGCCCGTGAAAACCCAGTTCGGCTACCACCTCATTTGGGTCCACGAGCGGGACGAACAAGACTGAGGTGGTCCGTTGCAGTGGCGTGTCGGTTTGGAAGCCTACGAAGTCAACGCCGCTCACGGTTGGTACGATGAAGAACACCAATCGCCCCAGCCGTTCATCTTCACGGTGTGGGCCACGCTCGCTGGCCATCAGCGCATTGAAGCGCTCGAGCAGACCCTGAATTACGCCGACATCCAAATCGCGGTGGACGACGTGATGCTGAACGCTGCTGAACCCATTCGATTGATGGAAGACATGGCGCAGCAGGTCATCGACCGTCTGGCTGCGCATGCAGGCGTCGCCGCCATCACCGTCCGCATCGAAAAGCCACGCGCACCCCTGCCCCATCCCGGTGGCTTACCCGTAATCGAGGTCCGCTGGCAGCGAGCCTGAGCGAGGCTTAAACGCCGCATCGCCCAGCCTACCTCATGGTCATCACCGGCCGAGTCTACGTCCCCAGCGCCGTTGAGGAGGGCGGCGCCGTGGTGGGCATGGGTTGTTTTAGCACCCAAGAAACGGCGTTGAACGTCCTGCGTTCCTTCCTCAAAAAATCCCATCAGGTCCCGTTGGAACGTGCCAGCGTCGCCTCTTGGGACGTGGACGTGGTGGGTGACGACGCCGTGACCGTGCTTTCAGAGTACGAATGCCGCACCTGTCCCGTGTGCCACCGAACCACGTTTTGGATCGACATTGAGCGGTTCAAAGCCAAGTGTTACGGCTCCGCGTGCGGCGCCTGGATCGAGGAAAGCGCCGTTGAAGCCGGCGTCATCGATTGCGGCTGGCCGCCCACACGGTTTGCGGAACAGGTCGAGGACATTGACCAAGCCATGCGAAGTCTCCGCCGCATCGCCGCCAAAGCCGAAGCAGCCGGCCTTTCTGCGATTGACGAGCGGTTTTCGATGGAAGATGTCTGATTCTTTATATCGGCTTGAAACCCTTGGCGTTCATGTCAACCGAATACCTGACCGAACCAGGGACCGAGGACAACCTTCGCTTGATCGTGGACGCCCATCCCTTTGATGCCGAACCGCAGGAACCGTCAGCGCCCTACCCCGTTCTGGTCGATGGCATTCCCGCTCTGGCCTCCATCGGCAGCCACGGTGCCTACAGTCAACGAATCGTAATCACGCTGGAGCAGGAGCACCCTGAACTCGGCCGCGAATTTTCGACCAAGTACTACATGATTGAGACCCCCGGCATCGTCACCTGGGGTCACAACGGTCAATCGTTCACCATCGAGAAAATCGTTGGAACGGCCTAAACAACGACCGACGGCGGGCCACCTCCGCTGGAAACAGGTCTTGATAACCGCACGACCAGAGTGGAATTCATGCCGGAAGGTCCCGAAATACGTCGTGCAGCCGACCGAATCGGCAAGGCGCTCGTCGGCAAGGTGATTGAAGGTGGCAACTGGCCGTTTCAGACCCTCCAGCAGGCCGATTCGCTCATTCTCGGTCATGAAGTCCTGAGCGTCACCAGCCGAGCGAAAGCCATGCTCATTCGATTCAGCAGCGGCTGGACGATGTACAGCCACAACCAGCTGTACGGTCGCTGGACCGTTCACCTCAAGGCGACCGACCCCCGCTCAAACCGCTCGCTACGAGCCGAATTCCTGACCGACAAGCACGCTGTTCGCTTGTGGTCGGCCACCGACATCGTGCTCGTCCCGACCCCCGAAGAGGACGCNCATCCNTTCCTCGCCCGTCTCGGGCCGGACGTGTTGGACGAAACCATCACCGCTGCCGACCTCCTCACCCACCTCCGCTCGAAAGGCATTCATCGCAAGAAAGGGGCCACGCTGATGCTGGATCAGCGGAGTTTTGCCGGTTTGGGAAACTACCTGCGCTCAGAGATCCTCCACGCCGCTGGCGTCCACCCCGACGACCGACCGTGCGACCTTGACGAGGCCACCCTCGAACGCTGGGCGGACTGCATCAAGTCGGTCACCGTTCAAGCCTACGAGCACGGTGGCATCACGGTCGACCTCGACGTGGCCGAAGCCAGCAAGGCTCGCGGCGAGCCCAGGCGCATGTGGCGCCACGCCGTGTTCTGCCGCAACGACCGGCCCTGCCTCACCTGCGGTGAGTTGGTGCTACGTGTCCGCTATGCGGGNCGTCGTCTTGACTATTGTCCGANCTGTCAGCCATCGCGCCGTGGCTCATGACCAGGTCCGAAGGTCGCCTTGGGAAGGCGGTCGGACTTCTTCACCCTTCAGCAAAGTGGACCGGACGTGCTCGAAGGTGGCCGCATCCAGGGCCTTCTCCTCGTCCGCCCGTCGTGCCACGTTTTTCATGGCGATGGCCATGCGGTGGTTCCCCGTGAACGAGGCGNCGTGCCGGTTGAGGTAGGCCCAGTAGAGGCGGGTCATCGGGCAGGTCTTCTTGTGATGAAACTGGCATGACTTGCAGTGGTCGCTCATGCGATTGATGTAGGCTGAACCGGCCACATAGGGCTTGGTCATCATGGCCGTTCCCAACGCGAAGGTCCCCATGCCAAACACGTTGGGTTCCACCACCCAGTCGTAAGCGTCGATGAAACCCGCATGGAACCAGTCGGTGAGTTCGCGGGGGTCAACGTCCAACAGGTTCGCGACGTTGCTCAGGACCATGAGTCGAGGGATGTGATGGGTCCACCCGTCCTCCATGACCGATTCAACCGAGGCGTCAAGGCAGCGCAAACCGCTGGTGGCGCCCCAATAGGCCTGAGGAAGCGGCGTGTGCTGCATGAGATGGTTGGGGTGGTCTTCACCGTCTTGGGCCGAAAAGCCCTCCCAGCGGGCACCGCGTTCNCTGGCCGACCGGTTGACGTCCAGCGTGCGGAAACCGTCCGTGACCTCATGGATGTGGCGCACGTACTCCCTCCAGATCATCTGTCGAACAAAACCCTCCACGCTGTTCAGGGGCGCTTCGCTGACCANNGCGGCATCNACAACGACCGANGGCATCACGCGGTGCAGGTTGACCANGGTGGCCAGTCGAGAGTGNAACAANCCACGACTCTTCTCCGACATGGCGTCCTCGTACCGGCCAAANTTGGGCAGGCAGGCAACGCCGAANGCCANCGCCTGCTCCACGTCNGAGGCGCTGGTGGGTTGCANGGACAGNTCCACCGCTCCGGGATGGTGCCCGTAGTGCGTCTGGACGAGGACCTCAACCTCCGCATCGATGGCNTCTTTTCCNAAGANCGGTGCCGCCGGGGCAGGNGGGTCGCCCTTCCAGGGGAANCGGTTTTCTGCGTCGAAGCTGTACTTCCCACCAACGGGTTTTCCCTCAGTCATCATCCAGCCCGTCTCCTGTCGGACTTTTCTATAGAACGCGTCCATCCGGAACGGTGGTTGCTCGCCCACGCTCTCGATGAACCACGACCTTGGCGTCAGCCAACCCGGGTGATCGTGAACCTGCAACATGCCGTTCTCCACGAGCGGTGCCACTTCGAGACGGAGTTCACGCTCAGCCGCTTGCACCGCGTGAATCGCTCCCGTCTGTTGGGCCACGTCCTCGAGAACCGCTGCGTAGGGCTTCGGGCTGATCAGGTACGCAACGGGATGACCGGCGTCCTGCAGTTCAACGGCAAAATGGCGTTGGTTGGACAGGAGTACGCCCAATTTTTGCTGGTGATAGGGGCGGCGTCCCGCTTTGTCCGAGGATTCAATCAGCACGACGCCAACCTTTCCGTCGAGGTTAATTGAATCAAGAAACGCCGTGTTCAACTGGTCGTAGGCCAGCCACACCCAAGCGTCGGCCGAATCAAACTTGACCGGCGCGAGCGCCTTGGCGAATGCGCCGGTTCCTTCGTGTGCGAAGTGAACACCCGATGACAGTGGAGCCAACCGTTCAACCATGACGGATCATCGGTGTCCCGGGGATAAAGGGATGCTTTTTGCCGTTCAGTAGTGGACGGTGAGCTTCCTTGGCTGAAGGTCCTCTTCGATGTGGGCGCGCATGGCGGCGACCTCCATCGATGCACCGCGCATGGTGGTCACGAACGGAATGTTGAGCTCAACGGCGAGGCGTCGCATCATGTTCCCGTCTCGCACGGCACCGCCGGAAACCGTGGGCACGTTCACAATGAAACTCACCTTCCCTTGGCGCATCAAATCGAGGGCGTCAGGGTGCTTTCCTTCGGCGATTCGATAGACGGTGGTCACCGGGACGTCGTGCCTTCGCAGTGCATCGGCCGTGCCCTCGGTGGCGTACAGCGTGAACCCGATGGCCACCAGTTCTTGTGCCACGGGAACGAGGTTCTCCTTGTCTTCATCGCGCACCGTCAGGTAGGCACCGCCTTCGGTGGCCACGGGCACTTCGGTGGCCAATCGAGCCTTGAGGTAGGCCAAATCAGCCCGTTCGTCCGACCCGTAGACTTCGCCGGTGGACTTCATTTCAGGCCCCGGTGCAGGGTCTAGCCCTCGCAGTTTGATGAAGGGGAACACGGGGGCTTTGACGCAGACCTGGCCGGAGGTGCGGCGAGGAATGTTCTGCTCCCTGAGTGGCTGGCCGATGGTGATACGAGCGGCGATTCGGGCCAGAGGGAGGCCGGAAGCTTTGGCCACGAAGGGGACGGTCCGTGAAGACCGCGGGTTGACCTCGAGAACGTACAAATCGTCGCCCTGGATGGCGAATTGAATGTTGAAGCACCCCTGTATCTTCAGGCCGAGCCCTATGGTTTTGGTTTGCTCAGCGATGCGTTCAAGCATCGCTTCTGGAATGTTTTGGGCCGGAATGAAGCACGTGGAGTCGCCCGAGTGAATGCCGGCCTCCTCCAAATGTTCCATGATGGCCCCCACGAGCACCTCTTCACCGTCGGAGGCGGCATCAACGTCAATTTCAGTAGCGTGTCCGAGGTACTCGTCC
>PBOE01000042.1 GCA_002725275.1 Methanobacteriota archaeon | reverse complement strand
TCACGGACGTTCTCAACACGGACACCGATCTCCTTGGTAGCCACACCTTGCTGGTAGTCAGCGATGGCCATCACGCTTTGGTCGTAGTTTGGCACGTATGTGTCGTACTCGCCCTGCGTGATTGGAGCCGTTGGTGTGTCTCGGAGGACCAAGCGGATCTGACAGTACTCGGAACCGGACGGACCAATCTGGTGGATACCGTTGTTGTTGAGGTAGTCGATTTCCCAGTCGTTGGCGTTGGTCGTAGCGTCCTCGATGAGGTCGAACACGAGGTCATCACCGACGATGGTCGTGGTGAAGTAGTTCGTGTAGACACACTGATCGGTGGACTCAACGGTCCAGGTCAGGTCGTCGAGTTCGTGGTCAACGTCAGCCTTGATCGCAGACAGGTCGTAGGTCAAGTTCGCCACGTTCTCGTCATCTTCCATCAGCGAGATGGACCATGGGAGAGCGGGGATCGAGCCGTTGTCAGCCACCATGACCGTGTCGGTCGTGCGGTTCCAATCCTTGATGACCGGAGCATCGTTGACAGGTGCAACCGAGAAGACCACGTCGAAGGTGGCTGCGTCTTGGTTCTCCGCACCGTCGTCAGCGAGACCGAGCGTGACCGTACACTTGCCACCCAACTCGTTGTTGGTGTTCTCGGTGATGGCCAGTTCGTTGTTGAGGATGTCAACACTGAAGGCGGAACAAGCGTCCGTGGTTCCCATGTCAACAGCGCTGGCGGACCAGGTGTAGACTTGGCGGGTTGGAGCCTGCTCGTTGGCCATGTCACGGATGTAGGAACGGGTAGCGTTCGACACATCGCCCAGGAACTTGGTGTGGGTACCGAAGCCTTCTGGGAGGATGTTGTAGTTGCCGTCGTCTTCNGAGAAGATCGGCATACAGTCGGAGCGCTCGACGTTACAGATGACCGGAGCGTCGTTGATGTTGTTCACCGTGAAGGTGATGTTGTGGGTGTCGCTCAGACCGTTGCTGTCAGTGACCTCGAAGGAGAACACTTGCGTACCGAATTGGTCAACGTTGGGCGTGATGGTCACGTCCTGGCCGTTGAGCACGCTGTGGAGCAAGTCGTCGTTGTTGAAGGCGACTTGCGTTCCCTCAGCCATGGTCCAGGTCAAGTCGGACTCTGCGTCCTGCACGTCATCAGCCAGGTTGGTCAGGCTGAAGGTGAAGGCACCGGAGTCTTCGTCTCGACTGAAGTCAACCAGACCGTCGCTCGTGTCCGTACCATCGGTNTCGATGACNGGACAGGCNCGCTTGATGTCAATCGTGCTCTGAACGTTGGTCGTGTCGCCGGTTCCAGCCACNTAGNNNTCGTCNAAGACNACGTTGGTGGCCATNGAGATGTCCTCNACNGTNGCCCAGTCNTAGGCACAGNNTGCNNGCGTCTTGATCATCAGGTCGTAGTTCTTCTGACCGGTGGCNGTGGTGCTGCCCTTGTAGGACTGGTAGACCAAGACCTCGGAGGTCANGGTACCGTCAGCGAGGTCGCCGTGGGTCAANTCNACGGTCATGAACTTGGANAGGNNCTGCANGGTNGCAGANNNGTCCAAGGTCTGNNTTGGGTGANCGANGNTGATGTCAGCCGTGGTCTCNTCTTGGACGATNGCNACGATGTCNATCTCGNNTGGCATACCNCCNATNCGGCTCCATGGGACACCGAACTCAGCNAGCGAGGTGGAGAAGTCCACATCGACGTTGGCGGTGCTCAGGCTGGATGGACTCCAGCCGAGGAAGCCGTAGCTGTAGAGGTCGTAGGAGCCTTCGCTGTCAGCCCACAACACGTAGTTGGCGTTGAAGGGCAGGTCGTGTGCTCCACCGAGGCCGTTGTAGCCGACATCGGAACCACCGCTACCGGTGTTGAGGTAAATCAACACGTCCGAGTTGGACAGGTCGCTGTTGGTCATTCCGAAGTAGATACCGTCGCCTTCGATGTAGGTCACCAGGAAGTCGTCGGTACCGTCGCCGCTCATCACACCGGGCATAGCGTAGCCCGAGGGGTTCAGAGCGTTGCCACCGTTCCAGTCCTCGTCCGAGCCGTCCACCGTGATGGCGTCGGGCTGGAAGGAGGTCGAGACGTAGGAAGCACGCTCGTCGTCCGTGGACATCAAGAGGAGCGCAACCTCGTTGGCGGGAGCAGCACCCAAGTGGGTGGACTCGATGCTCATGAGGTTGGCCTCATCGATGACAGCCGAACTGGCCACNGCGATCTTGCTGCTGTCCAGCGTGTTGCCGATGGAGGTGACGTGGGCGTTGTTGCCAGCGTCAACCTGCGTGGTGGAATCGTCCCAGGTCAAGTTCTCGACACTACCGGTTGCGTCCACGACCGACAGAGCGGTGGTGGCGTCAGACACACCACCGTCCCAGCGGAACGGGGTGTCTTCGACGTACATACCGATGGCACCGGAGGCGTCCATGGGGTAGACCCAAATGTCCGTACCGCTCTCAACGTGGAGACCGGTACCGGTGGAACCGCCGTCGACGTGAGCGTCGATGGCCACCACGTAGGTGTCTTCTGCGTACACACCGTAGTCGCTACCTGCGAGGTAGGCGCCGCCAATCATGAACANGTCGCCGTTCTCCTTGATGACACCGGTGGCGTAGCCGCTCACGTCCGTGCCGTTCAGCGTCAACACCGTGTTGGTGTCGTCGCCGACGATACCGACCGTGGAGGCCAGGCCGTCGCCGGTCAAGGTGGAACCAACGTCGCTGTAGTCGCAGTCTTCGAGCACGATGGCGTTGTCGCCGAGGTTGATCGTGTTCGCTGCCGACTGAACGGTGATGGAATCACAGCTCGTAGCGGTGATACCAACGGCGTTGGGTGAGGTACGACCCGTGGACAGGCCAATGGTGTTGCCACTCACGACCGGACCGTCGTAGCCACCGGAAGCACCGGAGGATTCAACCACGCTGATGGTGGCTCCACCGTCGCCCCACGTGTCAGCAACAACGAGCGTGTAGTTGCCAGCGTCCGTGTAGGCACGGAGCGGGTTGTACGCAGCGTTGCTGTTGAACGAGTACGAGGGCCAGGTGTCCTTGGTACCGTCGGGCTTGGTGATTTCAATGCTGATCTCGTAGCCCCAGCTGTCCGTTTGGAGGTTCACCACAGCGGTCTTGCCGGAGGCGAGGTTCCAGGAACAGCTCGTTGTGCGTCGGTAGTCGCTGCTGCCAATCGAACAGAGTGAACTGGTTGGCGCAGGCGGTGCTTCCATGCTGTCGAGGTACATACCACCGTCAGCGTCCGTCAGGGTGTTGTCGGTGATGTTTCCGTTGCCACGGAAGATGTAGATACCCGTGGAGGTCGCATCNCTGATACCGCCGATGTCGTTGCTGTCAATGGTGAAGTCAGACACACGGTTCAGGTAGAAGGCGTCATCGCCACCGACAACCGTGTTGTCCTGAATCAGGACGTCTTCGGTGTTGCCGGGGTAAATGGCCACAGCGTGCCCGTTGGACGGGTTGAACTCGTTGTCGGTGATGGTGGCACCTTGAACTTCGTTGGTGGTGTAGAGCCAGACGTCAGCGACTTCACCACCGTCTCGGAAGACGTTGTTGGTGATGGTGACGTTGTCGACACCGATTTCGCTGGTCGAGTGGCTGTAGTAGTACGGGGACCGTTCTGCCATCACACCAACACCGCAGTCAACGAACGTGTTGCCGTCGACGATGTTGCCGTCGCCGCCGTTCATCTGGAGACAGATGTCGTTGTAGTTGATGGCGTTGTTGAGGGCGGTGTAGCCGTCGAAGTGGACGAACGTGCTGTTCGTGATCTGGAACATGTCCAGCGCATATCCACTGCGGTAGCCGTAGCCCATGGCACCGATGATGGAGGCAACACCGGAAATCGTGGTGTTGTTCATGTCCATGTTCAACGAG
The DNA here is from genome assembly GCA_002725275.1 of Methanobacteriota archaeon. The sequence goes on along the minus strand of PBOE01000042.1, from coordinate 7,599 downwards.
TAGTACCGATAACCGATTTGGAACCCTTGGGGAGCCCCGCTGCTGGACACGGCGACTGCGGTGACCGAGGCGTCGTGCATGTAGAGCGTGGACTCGCCGCTGAAGTAGGGGTACATTCGGTTGGCGTTGTCGAAGTCGTAGGAAGCCGTGGAGATCCAAACGGAGCCGTTCCAGTTGTGCTTGCCTTGGGCGAGGTACATGAACGGAGCGTCCATCATGACGGTTTCACCGGCCAGATCGTTGCCGCTGTGGCTTCGGAGGTAGCCGTACTCAACCAGACCGTTGCTGTACGTTCGGCTGTTGGAGGCGGAGAGGCCGCTTGCACAGCGCTCTTGCTTCGTGTAGGCCGTCGACGTGTAGCAGATACGGGCGGTAAACTCGTCCTCGAGGTAGACCGTGTCGCTGTTGCCAGCGGTGTCCGTCAAGGACATGGTCTCGAACACGTACCGGAAGTCAGCAGCGTTGTTGCTGCTGCCCGACCAGAAGTAGTCGATGGTGGCGGAGGCCACCACTTCGTACCCGTTCAGGTTGGAGGTACAGACGCTCGAACACGAACCGCTGTCCACCGTTTGAGTCACGAAGGTCAGGTCGTTGGCCACACCGTTCGCATCGGTGTCAGCCATGCCGGTGACCGTACCCTCTGCATCCTTCAGGATGACCGTGGTTCCAACCACGTCTTCGGTGGTGCCCGAGACGTTGGCCTGGAGGGTCACGTCCAACTGACGCAGTCGGTCGAAGACACCGGTTCCGGTGACTTCCACCGTGGTGGTGTCGATCGAACCTTCGATGAATTCCATCGTGGAAGAGCCCGTGATGAGGACGTCCTTGGTGTTGGACATCACAACATCGGTCAGCGTGAACGCACCGGTACCGTCGGTCTCAATACCGACGGCGTTGTTTTGGATGGTCATGCTGCTGAACTCAACCGCTGCGGACGTTCGCGAGGCGTACTTGAAAGCAGCACCCGTTGAACCCGTGATGGTACCCGTGAGGTCGCCACCGAGGTCGGACTGGTAGTAGACACCGGCCACGGCTTGGTTCTCAAGGTCCAAGTTTTCGAGGTCGAGTTGACCGGAGGCCGTGTTGGAAACCAACACACCGTAGTTGCCGCTTGAGACGCTCAACTGGTCGGTGGAGGCAGCGGTTTGACCGACAACTTCCAGACCGGCTTGGCTTGGTCCGACGACGTCAATGGATTCGAAGTGGCCTGCAGCGAAAGCACCGCCAATTTCGATACCGGTGGTGGCGCCCGTGATGGTACCGTCCTTGAACAAGGGCGTACCGGACTCACGGAGGTAGTCACCGAGGTCGCTGGGGTCGTTGCCTGCACGGGCCACAAAGTCGTAGCGGTCCTGATAGTTGTCTGCACCGTGGTGGAGGACATCGATCCAGAGGTAGACCTTGGAGATGTTTCCGCCGTTGGCGGTAGCACCGGAGATGTCGACGATCGGGTAGGTCAAGCGAGCACCCTCGCCGCTGTTCATGTAGTAGGTGTAAGCGTAGTCGATGCAGACACCGTAGTTGTTGGGGTAGCCGCCAGATGCGTAGCTTGGTGGGTTACCGACACCGCCAGGCTGGCCTGGTCCGGTTGAGGGTTGGCCGTTCGCACCTTCAGGTGGCGCGTAGACGCCGCTGAAGTAGAAGGACGGGGAGTAGAAGCCCCAGTACTTGTACGGGTAGCGAGACTGGTAGTTGCCCGTTGGCGAGAAGTCCGTAGCCTCCCAACCGAAGCCGAACTCGTCAGGCGCTTCGTAGTAGTCGGGGTAGCCGACGAAGTTGCCCAGCCAGAATCGGTGGAGGTAGTAGAAGTAGCCTTCCCACGTCTGGTAGTTCGGTCCGAAGCTGTAGCCGTAGTAGTTGCAGTGCCAGGATGGTGCACCGCCCGTACCACCGTTGTAGGAGTGGGTACCGGCCGTGACCGCTGGGTCATCGCTGCCGTAGGGGTAGTATCCCTCTTGGCCGCTGCTGGTGATGTTCCACTCGTTACCGGAGTCGTCCTCGAACATGATGTTCATGCGGTCCGTGATGAAGTAGTACTTGCCCGTGGCGTAGTTGTAGCTTGGGTGAGCGTCTCCACCAGCGAAGACCGAGTTGGCACCGACCTGCAGGTAGTCGCCCGTGCCCAAGTAGGTGGACAAGTCGATCTTGTAGGTGGTCCAGCCAGCGGATGCGCCAGAGAGGGACGTACTTCGGTAGATGGTTGGCAGGGACATGCCACCGTAGGCGTTGATACCGACGGTGTTGCCGTTGGAGGTGAAGCCGTCCACTTGGGGAGCGCCGTTGTAGCTCTGGATACCGACGGCAGCGTTCTTGACGATGATGTCGGTGAGCGAAGCACCGGAGTTTTCGATCCAGATCGCCGTACCGGTCTGACCGGTGTTGATGATGCTGGACGAATCGATGTTCGCCGAGCCGCCCTGAATCTTGACCGTCGCCATTTCGTCAGCGCTGGCCGAGGAACCGAAGACGGTCGCAGAGTCCATCATGTTCAAGGTGGCACCGTTGCCGATGTAGAGGGCCGACTCGGTGGTCGTGTCCCAAGCGACGTCTCGGAGGTTGGCGTGGTCGAGCGTCAGCGTACCGCCGTTCTGGATGTCCAGGTGCAGACCGTAGGTCGAGGAGACCGCACGGATAGCGGCTGGGCTACCAGAGGTACCGTCGTTGTTCGCCGTCAAGAACCCAGTGTCCTTGATGGTGATGACAGGCGATGAGGTGGCCGTGCTCTGAACACGCAGCGAACCACCCTGCAGCTCGAAACCACAGGTATCGAGCATCAGGTCGGCCGAAACCGTGATCGAGGTGTCATCAAAGGTGAACGTGTCCACACCGTCGAAGTTGCCACGGAGGTCGTATCCACCGGAGGCCATCGACTGGCCCGTGTAGAACGGGTCGTTGATCAGCTTGTAGCAGTTCAGCGTTGGGTCGTTGAGAACGACCGGTGCTGGCTCAAGGAGCAAGTCCAAGTGCGTGCCCCAGGTGTAGCCGTTGCTTGGGTACCAGGAACTGGCCAAGGTGACGTCGGGGTAATCATCGGGGTAGGTCTCGTTCTGACCGGCCGTACCGAATGCTCGGACGACGTGGTCCTCGTAGGCCGTACCGTCGCTGTCTTCCACGACAACCCAAACGCTGGTGTTGCCGTTGGCGTCCGTGATGTGGCTGCCGACTTCGAAGAGTTCGTTCATGCTGCTGTCGAGCAGGGTAGCAGAAACGACGTGGTCGGCCTTGTACACCTTGTTGGACTGAGCCAATCGGTAAACGGACACGTTGGCGAGGCCACCGAAGTAGACCATCGACGGGTTGCTGCTGGACGAGGAGACGTCGTAAGCACAGTTGCCCGTGTCACCGCTGGAGTCCGAACAGTCGTTGCCGTTCAGGTCAACGTCAACAAGCACCACGTTGGTGCCGCTGCGTGCCTTGGCAACTTCCGTCGTACCGGAGCTCACGCTCGAGCTGCTGATGGACGACTCACCCACGGTGATGTGGGTGTTGCGCCCGTCAATGACGTGGTCGGAGCTGGAGCCGTGCGCGAAGTCGCTGTCGCCGATCGAAATCGTGTTCTTTGCGGAGGAGCTGGAACAGGTGCTCTTGAAGGATTCCAACGAAGCACCAGCCATGTTCATGGTCCAGCCGCAGCCGGCGATGGTGAACGAATCGATGTCGAAGTTGTCCATGTCAACCGTTTCAGCGACGATGGCGGAACCGCTCATCGAGATGTCTTCAGCCGTGATGCCGGTGAAGGTACCGGGGTGGATGCGCTGCATGGTGATGTCGCCTGCGGTGATACCAGCAAACATGGCATCGGAACCGGCCGGGCCGTTTCCGGTTTGAGACCAGCCGCCTGGGATGAGCCAGAGGTTGGCGGAACCGAAGTCAACGTCGTGGATGGAAAGGCTGCCCATGGCGTTGATGCCAGAGTTGGCGTAGCTGTCCACGTCAACGTTGTTCAACATCACGTTGGAGGCCGTGCCAAACATCGAGTCAATGGCCACACCGGTCTGAGCCGATGGGTTGGTGACGGTGACGTTCGAGACGGTGACGTGCTGGAGGTCAACGTCGATGAAGTTCACGTAGGAGTTCTCGACGGTGAGGTTCTCAGCGTGCAGAGCACCGGCGGTGGAACCGGGGTAGTTCACGATGGTACCAGCCCAGGACTTTCCGTCGGTGTTACAGTTCTTGATCGTCCCTTCCTTCAGCGTTGCAATGGTGTTCTCTGGGAAGTTGAAACACGCCTCATCAGCGCCGTCAACCTCGAAGTTTTCCATGGTAACAACGGTTCCTTGGCCGCTGCCGTGGGTGAACACGGCACCGACGTTGGTGAAGGTCACGTCGCTCATGGTGTAGTTTCCGGTGTTACAGTCCGCTGTCGAACTGCCACAGGACGGTCCAGAGTTGTCGTGACGGCTACCGGAGCGGAAGACCGCACCGGACGTGTTCTCAAAGTTCACGTAGCTGAATTGGTGTCGGTCGTCGGTTCCACCAGCGGTGGTACAGTCGTCCGTGAAGGCCATACCCTTCCACTCACCACCGTTCATACCGGTGATGTTGATGGGGTGGGTCTCGTTGGCCAGGGCCGTCATCTTGGTACATGCACCGTCGAAGGAGATTCCCTTCCCGGGTGCGACGTAAATCTCCACACCGGGCTTGATGGTCAAGTCGGAGGAGACCACGAGGTAGTCGTTGGACGGGTTGATGCGGATCGGGCTGTCGGTCAGGTCCCACACTGGGTCGGACGTGATGTCAGCCGTGACGTCGGTACCCTTGCCTTCGTAAGGCATCACACGGTAGTAGACGGAACAGTCCTGGTTGGAGTTCACGTAGCAGTAGTACTGGTTGTATCCAGTCCAGAACGGAGCGATGGTCCCGGGGCGGGCCAGGCTGCTTCCCGAGTAGGGGAGAGCGGGCTGGTGGTACGTCCACAGGTTGCGCTCAACGTTGGTGTTGCCGTTGCTGATGAAGTACATCGAGCCTTGTCGGCTGAGTTGGATACGGTCGTTGGAGTCGTCGCCGTCGTAGGTCGTGCCGAAGTACTCGAACTCGAAGCCTGCTGGGATGTCAATGTTCGCGTTGCAGCGAGCCTTGTACGTGTTCCAGTAGTAGGACGAGATACAGTAGTACAGGTACGGGCGTCCGTTGGACGTGCCGGTCAAAGCCGTGTCAGCGTTGGTGACTTCCACCAGACCCTTGTCGAAGGATTCCCATGCGTGGGCGGTCGAGCTGGTCGAGATTCGGAAGTTCGACGTCGTTGGAACGTGGCCAGGGTTGGTGTTGAAACTCGTCGAGGAGGAGTGCGCAATGCTGGCACCCTTCTGGCGGGTTTGGTCCATGTAGCCGATCGACCAGGAGTTGTAGGTGGTGCGACAGTTGCTGTCGTACTTGTACTCAATCTCGTTGGTCACGTCGTAGAACAAGGCCTGAACGGTACAGAGTTGACCGTAGGTGTAGTACGACATGTCGTGCCACTCAACCACGAACACCTTGTTGGGGTCGCCTCGCTCAAAGGAGAAGGTCGACGAGGTGTTGGCGTTGACACCCGAAGACACCGTCGAAACGTCTCGGCTGCTGAAGTAGTACTCCACCGTGTCGTTGACCTCGAGGTCTTCGATGGGGGCACTCCAGGTACAGGCTGCGAGTTGACACTGCGTTCGGGTCTTGCCAGATTCTTGGGTCATGGCCGTGGAAGTCCAGCTTCCCGCCGTGCCGCCGTCCGGCGTGACTCGGTGATACAGGGTCGGCCCGACACCAGCAGAGTTGCTCACGTTGAGCCCTGCGGCTGGGTCACCAGCATCGAGGATGGTGACCGAGACCGTGCGGCTCTTGGCATGCGAGTCTTGCATGGCGGTGTGGAGCATCTCGGGCTTGAACGTGTCAGGCGTTGGTGCGACGTTGCCCACCTTGTAGGTGATGTCGCCGGTGCTGGCTTGGCGGCCGTAGTAGCCGGAGCCAAGGGCGAAACCACTCCAGCGGTAGGAGGAGGTCGAACCGTAGATCATGTAGTAAGCCGAGGTACAGCGGTCGGTGCTGATGGACCGGTAGAAGTAGTACCAACCGTTGGTGGTGACACACAATCGGTTAGCGGTCGTGGTGGTCTGCGTTGCGTTGAACGAGAACGTACCAAAGGAACCGGTGATGTCGCCGGGAATGGCGAATTTGTAGGCCTGAGAGTACCCGTAGGACAACGAGGCCGTGGCTTGGCTGCCGCCGGTCAAGGGGGTGTCGATACCGGTTTCGGTGTCAACACCGACGGTGGCCCACTTGTTCAGCTGGCTGTTGTACACGAAGATGATGTTCATGCCGGGGCCGTCCTTGGCAGCAATCTGCAGGAAGCCGTCGCCGTTGTTGTTCCACAGGTTCTGGTTGAACTTGTTGGTACCGCTGTTCATGCCGTAGTAGCCGTAAGCAGGTGCGGTGTTTCCACGAGCGAGCCAGTTACCGTAGAAGGTGCTGGTGCCGGTGTAGAAACAGGACTGCGAACCCGTGCCACAGTTCGAAGTGTCGAACTCGAAGAAGTACTCATCGGAGTGGCTGTAGTAGGTCATCTGGCGGTCCATGAAGCCCTGAGGCGTGAAGTAGCTGCCTGCGTGGACGTCCGTGGTCAGCACGGTCATCTTCTTGTGCGAAGTTGGTGCGTTGGCTGGGTCAACGATGTCAACCTGGTAGGGCGTAGGCGTCGTCTGCGTACCGGTCAAGGCAGGTTCGTAGCCGACGTTGGCGCCGTTGCTGCCCTGGTTCAGGTCTTGGAACTTCCAGTAGTACTGGAAGTCGTCCCCGTAGGACAGATCGTCCACACGTGCCTTGAATCGGCAGTCGGTAGCGGTGCTGGAACAGGTGCCAATGGACACGAGTTCACCGGCGTCGAACTGGTTGTTGGAGCCCAGTCCGTAGCTGGTGGTGCTCCACGAGGTTCCACCGTTGGTGGAGTAGTAGAGCACAGGTGCGCCGCTCGACGTGGTGTCAATACCGGACATGTCGGTCAGCTTGATGAAGAGCGTTCGCTCACCCTCAATGTACGAGTCAATTCCCGTGTAGGGAACAAAGTCCGAGGTTGGGGCATCGGAATCCGTACCACCCGAGTAGGTGACGAGGAGGTGAGAGTTGCGGCTGCCAGAGGCGTAGGCGTACGTGTAGAAGTAAGCGCTTCCACCGGTGTAGTATTCACCCACACCAACGGTGCCCGAGTTGCTCATGGCGTTGGTGATGATGGAGACACCGCCAGAAGTTGCGGCACAGGCCGTGGCGGAGTTACACAGGGTGACGGTCTTCCAACCGGTACCGCTGCTGCTGACCGTGGCTGCGGATGGCGAGCGACCGATCGAAGCCTTGAGGCTTCGAGCAGCCGTACCACCGTAGTTGGAAGTCAGGTAGCTGCCACTGATGGACGAGCCGGAACACGAACTGGAACCCATGCTGTAGGAGTAGCGTGGGGCCAGGCCACAGTTTTCCAGAACCTTCACTTGGAAGGTGCGGGTTGAACCGTAGGCGTAGTTCATGTATTTCTTCCACTCGATCTTGTCAACGGTTGCACCGCTGGGCAGAGCGCTGGAAGAGCTGAAGGTGTACTTGTGCCATGGGATGTAGTAGTAGGAACCGTAGTATCGGTAG
>PBOE01000041.1 GCA_002725275.1 Methanobacteriota archaeon | reverse complement strand
GTCCCCGACCCCAAGCACCTCGTCAATCAACAGGATGTTCGGATTAATGGCGGAAGCAACAGCGAGACCCAAACGGGCTTTCATTCCTGCAGAATAGGTTCTGAGAGGTTCATCGATGAACGCCCCAAGTTCACTGAATTCGATGATTTCGTCAATTTTCTCATTCATTTCCCGCTCGTTGTGCCCGAGGATCGAGCCGTAGAGGAGTGCATTTTCCCGTCCGGTCTGGTGTTGAGAAAAACCCGTACCCAAGCCGGCGAGAAGCGAAATGTCTCCCGCGGCGTGAACCTCGCCCTCGTCGGGAGGATAAATCCCCGCTATCACTCGAAGGAGGGTTGACTTTCCTGACCCGTTCCGCCCGATGATGCCAACCACCTCACCTTTCTGAATCTCAAGGGAAACACCATCCAGTGCAATGAATTCGCTCGGTTTTTGTCGCTTAAACAAGCCAAGCAAAAGGGAAATCAAGCCCCGCTGTTTTGGGAACCTCAACCCAATATCTTGGAGGACAATCGAGGGATGGCTCATAGGTACTTCACCGCCTGCCGTTCGTATTTCGAGAAAATAATGGTGCCAAGTATGTAAAACAAAAGCGTGATGATCAAACTTGAGGCAATGATTTCAAATGGAAGTTCGACGATTTTCCCCTCAACGCCGTGGCGCACCATCGTGATGGGCAGAACCATCGGGTTCCAAAGTGCTGCCTCCCCCCATGCTCCGCGTTCCATGGCCATTTCCGCTGTCCACATGACGGGTGAGACAAAGAATCCCGCCCGGGTTACGAACCTCATGAAATGCTGGACGTCTCGTTGAGCACAATTGAGTGGTGCGAACATCATGCCGAGGCCCAGTGCGAGGACGGCGGAAAGAAAAACCCCGACAGGTATCCAAATTAAATGCACGGTAATCGGTAGGTCATAGATGACAACAATTGGAACGACTACAAGGCAACTCATGAGTGTCACGACAAGATTTGAACCAACGGCGGTGACGGGAAAAATCGAGCGCGGAAAATACACCAGATGCATGGTGCGTACATTTCCGACCAGTGAGTTGGTTGCTCCAGTCAATGCTTTGCCGAAACATCCCCAGACAACAACGCCGATTAGCACCCACACGGCGTACATCTCATCGGGATTCCCACTTAACATGATGAATAAAAACCAGTACACCAAAGCAAACAAGGCAGGTTCAATGAACGCCCAGGCGTATCCGAGAAGTGCGTTTCTGTATCGACCGCGTACTTCTCTTCTGATGAGGTTCCTCACCAGGAAGCGATTGGTGTTAAGTTCAGCAAGCAAATGGAAAGGGGCGATGATTGGGTTTGGTTTTACTCCGATGGGCCTAAGGCCGGATTCGAGACCTCTCTCATCGACCATCAAAGGCTGCTTGAATCCGCCCTATATGATTGAAGCGGATTATTCCCAACAGGTGGCGGGTTTGGAGAGGTAATTGCATCTCATCACGGGGAAAAAACGGTTGAGTTGATAACTTGAAGCGATACGGACAGCATATGGGCTGGAGCCAGCGCTTTGCTTCGTTGGCGTCAAACGCCGACATGACCGTTGGCATCATCGGGCTCGGATACGTCGGTTTGCCCACCGCCATCGGCTTCCATGATGCCGGATTCAAGGTGTGGGGCGTTGACGTGTCCCAGCGCACCGTCGACACGGTGAAGGCCGGCAAAAACCCGACCGGCGACCCGGACATGGACAACATCGTCCCCGCGCCGGGTACCGAGCGCTGGCACATCACGACTTCCACGGCGGAAGCGGTCCCATACTGCGACATTGTGCTCGTGACCGTCCCCACGCCCGTTACCAACGACCTCAAGCCTGATCTTTCCTACGTTGAGGCAGCTGGAAAAGCGGTGTTTGAGGCCATACCCAAAGGCTCCAACACCATTGTCGTGCTGGAATCAACGGTGTACCCCGGCGTGACGGCTCACACATGGCTGCCGCTGATTGAAGCCTTGGGCTTGGTGATTGGTGAGGACGTTGAGATCGCGTACTGCCCAGAACGCTTCAATCCTGGTGATGCTGCTCACGGTGTGCGTTCTGTGGCCCGCGTCATCGGTTGCTCGAACCCTGAAGTGGGCGATGCCCTGGTCCAACTGTACAGTCAACTCACGAGCGAGGACGTCCGGTACGTTGGGAAACTCGAAGTGGCCGAAGCGGCTAAGGTCATCGAAAACGTACAGCGCGACATCAACATCGCCCTGGTCAACGAACTCGCCCGCATCTTCCCGGCCATGGACGTTGATGTCGAGGACGTGCTGTCGGCTGCCGCAACGAAGTGGAATTTCCATCGCTACACGCCCGGCNTCGGTGTGGGCGGGCACTGCATTCCCGTCGACCCGTANTACATGATTCAACGAGCCAGTGACGTCGGCGTGCCTGCCGGTCTCATCACCGCTGCTCGTGCCGTGAACCGTTCCATGCCCAACCACGTCGCTCAAGTGCTCGTGGACATTTTGTGGAAGGCCGGTTTGTCAGCCGAGTCCACCAAGGTGCTCTTCCTCGGATGGTCCTACAAAGCCGAAGTGGGCGACCCTCGTGAAACGCCTGCGGAACCGCTGGCCGAAGCCTTGCAGCAACGAGGCATCCAGGTCAGCGTCTACGATCCTCATATTGAGGCCGACACCTTCCCTGATTCGGTGGACGTGATTCAAGACCTTTCACAGGCTAAAGGCCACGACCTCGCCGTGTTGGTGACCGCTCACCAAGCCTGCATTGACCTTGATTGGGCATCGCTTGCTGGACAGATGGCAACGCCCCGAATTTACGATGGCCGCCGCGTGCTTGACCTGGATGCCTTGGGTGAACAGGGCTGGACGTGTTTTGCCGTTGGCAAACCGTTAGCCTGAAAGAAACTCATTCATTGGTCGTTCTATTGAACAANNGTTAAACCACGGCCNCCGGACGGAAGGTCGTAGCCAATTTTTCGGCATGGTGAAAGAATGAAGTATCAACTCAAGTGCCTGAAGACAGGCGACCTTCTCAACGACAACTACACGCTTCACTACACGGACAACGCCCTGCTCCGCGCGGTGTACAACGAACCCTTCGCTCTTCAATCCGAGGCCAAAGGCGTTTGGAACTTCCTTTCTTGGCTCCCGACCTCCAAAGCCAACGACTACGTCGCCGGCACGCTGACCTACCGAGCCGAAGCCCTGGGCGAGGCGATGGGCCTGTCCAATCTCTGGGTGTCCTTCAACGGCTACTGGCCGGAAAAAGGCGGCGCCTGCCCCACGGGGAGTTTCAAAGACATGGAAGCTGTTCCCACCATCCAGCGCATGCACGACCACGGCGTCAAGGGCCTCATCGTGGCCAGTGCGGGCAACACGGCACGCGGCTTCACGCATTTTTGTGGGCTCGACGATACCCCGCTCATCGTGGTCGTGGGCAAGGACCACGGCGACCGCGTCTGGGCGCGCCCGGAAAACCCCGCACAGAGCGTCCGCTTGGTGGTCGTTGAGGACGGCGACTACTACGACGCCAAGACGGTGGCCAAAGGCATCGGTGCTCAACTGCCAGGATGGCAAATGGAAGGAAGCGTCCACAACGTCGCCCGTCGCGACGGCATTGGCAGCCTGATCATCGACGCCGCTTACACCATCGGTCGCCTGCCCGACCACTATTTCCAAGGTATCGGTGGCGGCCCGGGCCCCATCGGCATCCATGAAATGGCCGAACGCCTCATCGAGGCGGGATTGTTTGAGGGCCCCGCTCCTCGACAGCACCTGTCTCAGAACATCGAACACCACCCCATCCACCGTGCATGGCAAGCCGGGCGGGACCATTTGGTCGACGAGGATTTCCCCCCACACGACGTGGAGGTTTATTCGGACTATCTGATGAACAAAGGCCCAGCCTACGGTCAGGTTGGCGCCGTTCACGACATCCTCAAGGCGTCGAAGGGTCAAACCTACGTCGTTGAGCGAGCCGATGCCATCGCCGCCCGTGAGGCGATCGAATCCATCGAGGGCATTGACGTGATGACCTCGAGCGCCGTTGCGGCCGCCAGTCTTCTGCAGGCGATTGAATCGGGTGAGGTCGACAAGGACGACTGCATTCTGCTCAACATCAGTGGCGGTGGCACGAAACGGCTCAAGCAAGACATGGAAACCCGCACGCTTGAACCCTGGTTGCGCGTGAAGAAAGCCACCGGCGTGGAAGCGATTCTCGCAAAACTCGCGAGCGAATAAGCCGGGATGTTCGGGCGCAGGTTCAAAGAAGGTGCGAAGCCACGGGAAGTTGAGGCGAGAGCATGGTTGAAGCGGCATGGATTGAAGCCGAGGTGCTCAAAGCCGTCCCCGAAGCCACGGTTGAAGTCATCGACCTGCACGGCTCAGGTGACCATTTCCACGTCCGCATCATCTCCGAAACCTTCGAGGGCGTCCGTCCGCTTCAGCGCCAGAAGCAAGTCTTGGCGGTCATGAAGCAGCACATTCCCCATCCAATTCACGCACTTGACCTCAAGTGCATGACCCCCGCTCAGGCCGAAACGGCCGGCGACACGGCCTTTGACCCGCACGGCGGCGGGCAAGGCGTCCACATCCGCCGTATACAGAGAAACAAGGAGTGAACCCCATGAACTGGACCCCAGAAGAATTGCAAAGCCTCGTCGACGAACACCCGCTTGTCCTTTTCATGAAGGGCAGCCCCAACCAGCCACAGTGCGGTTTCTCGAACCGTGCCGCCCAGGTGCTCCAATCGCTGGGCGAAGAGTTCGCTTCCGTGAACGTCCTCAGCGACGCTCGCGCCATTCCGTCCATCTGTGCGTGGTCGGATTTCCCCACCATGCCTCAAGTTTTTGTCCACGGCGAGCTCATCGGCGGGTCGGACATCGCGCTCGAGATGCTGCAAGACGGCAGCCTTCGTGAGATGTTTGACGCTGGTCGTCAGGCTTGAAGTCAACCATTCCTCATGGCGTGCCAAGGCTAAAACCGGCCGGCACGCACGGACAACCCATGGCCGAGTTACTTCCGGGGGGCATCCATCCCTGGCATGTTTTCGATACGTCCAAAGCGGGGTACTTCAGCCAACTGCTCCTCAAACGGTGTGTGGAAGACCGGAACCCATTGCTTCCATTGATGGAGGACAAATACCGATCGCGTGAACTCGTTGCCTCCAAAGAGGTGTGCCATCTCACTGACCTGTATCACTGGTCGGAAGAGGTGAACATTGACTGGGAGAACTTACCCGAGCGCTGCGTCATCAAAACCAACCACTGGTCGGGGGATGCCCTGTTCATCATGGACAACGGACCCGTGCCTCTGGCCAACATTCCACGAAAATTCCGATTGTTTGCTCGCACGGATAACCGCTACCGCGTGATTCGAAATTGGCGCGACCAAAACGGAAAACCTTGGCCGAAATGGCGGATTGAACGGTCCCTTCGTTGGTGTTTGCGACAGGAATTTCCGGCTCCGTTGGAGTGGGGTGCCGCCAACATCAAACCTCGAGGCGTGATGATTGAAGAATTGCTCACCGACGACAATCACCTCCCCAACGACTGGAAGGTTCACGTGTTCCACGGGAAAGCGGGTTTTATTCAGTACGACACCGGGCGAATGGCGTCACATTCCCAGTCCATTTACACCCTTGATGGCCAACGCATTCACCAGACCAACACCCGGTGGAGCGAAGCAGACACACCCGATGAAATCGTTTCCGTTCTCGGCCAGGACCGCATGAACGAGCTTGTGAATATCGCTGAACGACTGGCAGAGGACATTGACTACACGAGGGTTGACATGTTCCTGGCCGACGGAAAGTGGTATTTTGGTGAGTTTACAAACTACCACAATTCCTGTTATCCACAATCTACCGAGTGGGAGAAACTCGCCGGTGGGCTTTGGTTGAACGACAAATCTTGAGTTCAAACATCGAAGATTATTGGACGACGAATTCACGATGTATTGGATTCCACCAATGGTGTGCGAACGAACCGAAACGAAACGGCGTGCAAAGGTGGCCGTAAGGGGTTGGCTTGTTAAGTGAGCATTTTCTCGTTGATGTGTTCCCATGTCTGAATCAGCCCCACCCTCCGTGTTTCGCAAGTGGGTCATGCGTCAGTACTGGCGGATGCAGCAATCCCAGGCCGTGGTCGGTTTGTTGCTTTGGGGCACGACCATCACCTTGCTGGTGTGGCCCTATGTTCGGTGGCGATTCGAGGCCTCGTGTTCCGAGTCGCTTTGTTTCAACGACTCGTTCGTTGGTATTCCTGCGACCTACCTCGGCTTGATGGGCATCTTCCTGACGGTGATGCTCGGCGTGTTAACCATCGGCTACCTCTACGACCAGGTGTTCTCGTTGTGGACCGAATGGCGCAGCGTTGACATGGAACGCAACCCCTACGTCACCTATGCCTTGAC
>PBOE01000040.1 GCA_002725275.1 Methanobacteriota archaeon | reverse complement strand
GGGTGCATCTTCGTCATCCAAGAATTCGAACATCTCCGCATCCAACACGAGGTCGTCCTCGGGCTCATCGGGCTCGTTGTTTTCCGCATGACCCGGGATGTGAGCGCCGTCCTGATTCATGAACGAGGGAAGGAAGGTGCCGGGGCCGTTTTGCTGAAGGCCCTGATACATCGGCGGCGTGGGATGAGGCACCAACACGGGATTGGTGAGGGGTGCCGGGCGATGGTCAGCCGGGTAAGCGGTGGGTTGAACCGTTCCGTGAACGGGTTGGAAGCTTGGAATGAACCCGACCACGGCTTGTTGCTGGACGGGTTCGGGTTCGAGCGTCGGCATCCATTCGGGTTCAACCTCTCGCAGTGGGGCTGCGGGTTCCGTCCCCTCCTCAACGGCGAGGAAGCGCTCGAGGGCTTGGGGTGCCTCAAGGGGGTTGGGAAGAAGGGGTGCGGGGGGCACATCGTCCCGCCACGCTTGGCTGCTCTCGGCTTCGATGGCTTGTATCTTGGCTCGCACCTCGGCCATCGTGTGGTTGTTGGCGAGATGATGGAACATGAAACTCAACCGGTTCAACGCCCGTTCGTTGCCGTAGAGCACGTGCGACTCGCCCGATGAGGTGTGAATGCTGAGGGTGGGTTTTCGCGTCAAGAATCGAGCGCCGATGAGGCAGCCGCCTGCACCGATGAACGCCAGTTTGTAGGTTGAGGGTACCATGAGACGGTAACCGATCCACACCAGGGCAATCCCCAGGAAGACCAACCACCCCGGGACGAGGTTGGTGGAGTGATGGCGCATGGTGGTGATGGCGTGAAGCCGCATGTCCACCGTGGCGTTCCGCCTCCCCTCGATGCTCAGCATGCGCTCGTCCAAGGTGATTTTCACCCGTTCTGAGGGCTCTGCCAACCGGAGGGACTGGAAGGTTTCCTTGTCTGCCTCGCTGGTTGGTACAGTCGCCTGTCCAATCTCGCGCATCCCACATCCGAGCCGGTCGTCTGAGGTTATCAAACCACCGATGTTGACCCGGCTTCGCCGCGGGAAAAATCACGGGTGGAACGTTCGCCGTCACGCCTCGTGTGGGGTGACCACGGCCGACCCCATGATCCGTGGCTTGGAGTCCAGTTGAGCGATGAGCACCGATGGCGGACGTTCCTTTCGGATGAACAGGGGTTGGTCCCATTCAACGATCACGGTGTCCCCCGAGACGTCCTTGATCCGCCCCACCACAAACTGAAGGTCAACGCTGGCGTGAATGACATCACCCGCAGCGAGCACACGCTTCTGGAACGGTGAGGTGCTCAACTGGAGGCTGGAGCGATGGTGCTGGTCCACGGCCAGGGGGACCGAGAGGTTGGCGCGTTTGTCTTCAACCGGCGGGGGGACGATGATGGTACCGCCCGTGAGATGATCTTCTTTGGCGTTGCGCAGCGCCAAGCCCACCCGATCACCGGCGCTGGCCACTTCCACATCGTCGTCCATGACCTGGAGCGACTTGGCGTTCCCGGTTCCGTTGGCGGGCAAGAGGAGGACCTCGTCGTGGACGCTGACGCGCCCGGATTGGACGTAGCCGATGGCCACCAGTCCGATCCCCTTGACGTTGAAGTGTTGGTCCACGGGTAGCACAAGGGGCGCATCGGCGTTTGCCTCAAGCACGGACTCGATGTCGTCCATCAGGGCGTACATCCGCTCTCGAAGGTGAACGCCGTCGTTGCGCTCGAAGGTCCAAGCTTCAAGGCCGGCCTGCTTGAACAGCATCTTGACCTGGTCTTCGTCCACCCACCCACCATCGGGCGGGTTCACCACGGCCAAACCGCGCTTGATGCCGGCACTGGCGAAGGCGACCAGCACTTCGCCGAGGGAGGCGTCCACGGTCGTGATCTCAATGATACCGGCCTGCGAGGTGGACAGGGCGTTGAGAAACGGCGGGAGCCGTTCGGGGTACTTTGCGGGGCGGATGAGCGAGAGAATTCGCGCACCTTTCGGGCCGTTCTCTTTGTGGACGTAGGTGTGAACGTCGCGCTGGTCGGCCGCCTTGGCGATGCTTCGAGCGAGTTCGTCTGAGGCGATGACGGCGATGTTGAGCACGACCATGCGACGCCGAGATGGCAGCGCTTGAAGAAGCAATGGGTGGTCAGGCTTTTCGCTTCGCTTTCTGGGCAAGCATGTTCTCCCGAATGGCTTTCGCCTTCTCCCACTCGGTGTGTTCCTCCTCGGTTTGAGGCGTGAACTGCGGCACCGGGATGGGGCGCATCATGGAGTCGATGGCGACGAAGAAGAAGTAGCCCTCGCAGATGATGCTCTTCTCCCAGGTGGCTTTGCTCATGGTGTAGGCGGTCACCTTCGTGCAGGCGGTATGACTGCTCGTGTAGACCACTTGACCGGACACTTCGAGGAGATCGCCTTGGCGGGCGGGCGCAATGAACGTCAGGGTGTCGATGGAAATGGTGACGAACTCTCGATGGGCGAATTTAGCGCATGCGATGCCGCCCGCTTTGTCCATCAGGGACAGGAGCCGTCCACCAAACAGGGTGTTGTAGGCGTTGGTGTCCTGCGGGAACACTTCTTCGATGAGGGTCACGGGCTCGGTTGAGTAAGGCTCCATGCCGCTTCCAACCCGTTCACCCTCATAACTCATGTTCACCGCTTGAGGGACAAGGGGCCGAAACGACGAGGATGTCTTGTAAGCGACGAGATTTTAGGGGGACAAACCTTGGCAAGGGCGCAGGTGACACCATGTCAAATCAAACACACCCGAAAACCAAGCCAATTTTCTTGATGTTGTTGATGCTTCTCGCTCCTTTTGCTTCCGCTAACGTGACGACGTTTGCTGACGGAAACGAGAGCGTTGACGTCGAAATTCGAGACGGCAACGATTTGCAAAACCTCGTNGACGGGGCCGTGGAACTGCCGGACGGTGAAACGGTGACCAGCGCCAGCATGACCGTTCACACCCATGCCGTGGAACACGGCCACCAGTCCCGCATNGATTTGGAGACGACGCAGCGTGTTTGGAACCCTCAATACAACAACCAGCTGACGGAATTTTCCGATGAATCGCTCTTCCAGTNCGAGGACGGCACCCAAGCCACCCCCGTCTCCCTGATCTCCGAAGGCTTCCTCACCGACTTCGAAGGCACGACCGCAGGATTCACCGATTCCACCGACCCGGCCAGCATGCCGTCAAGCGGCATCGGCTGGGAACACGGCTCGCTTTCCACCACCGACATTCCGGCTGGCTGTGCCTCCGGACAAGAGTGCTGGGGAACCAACCTGGCCGACACCAACTACACCGACGACAACGACGACGGCAACACGCCACCTTCCTACATGCCCTTCGTGGTCTCCATGACCAGCGCAGAATTGTTCGTTGACCCACTCCTCAAGAGCAANACCGCCTACTTCGACTCCTGGCACAACCTCGAGACCTCCACCGGCTCTCAACCCAACACCAAGCGATTTTCCGACTGCGGCTACCTTGAAATTCGCTCCTCGCCCAACCCCGGCTTCCCACCCGACAACAGCGGTTTTGACTACATCGCCATCGATCAGCAGGCCAGCACCGGTCTGGTTTACGGCACGAGCTATGCTCAGGGCGGTGGTTTTGGCAGCAACTGGGACGGCAAGATCACCAGCAACTGCGGCGGTCTGCAAAACGGTAGTCAGTGGGAGTGGGGCCTTGCCGGTTCCTCAACCACGGCACAAAACCCCACGGGATGGACCAACCTTGCTGTTGACCTNACGGACTACATCGACGAGTACGTGCAGATTCGCTTTGTGCTCCACCACACGGCTCGTCCTGCCATGAACATCGACGACAACATGTCCGGCTGGTACGTCGACAACTTCCGCTTGGGCGACCTTCTGCCCCAGAGCGCCAGCATGACCGTTCGCGGCATGACGCCCTCAACACTGGGCGGCGAAAACCACCCCAACGGCTACGGCATTCTTGCCTTGGAAGCCGAGACCTCCCTCTCGGCCACGCTGACGGTTGACGTTCTCGACACGAACAACAACCCCGTCACCGGCAAAGACGGGTCAGTGATGACCGGCCTGTCTGGCGACATCATCGAACTCTGGAACATTGACACCAGGGACTACCGAGCGGTCAACCTGAAATTCAACTTTGACTCCGGACCCGACCGCCTTTCAACCCCCGTCCTTCACGGGTTCAGCATCGGTACTCGCGTGGGGACCGGGTTCAACTTCTCGGCCATCGGACCGGTCCAAATTGACGGCGGTGTTTGGCAGACCATGGGCGGAGGAGAGCCGATGATCTACGTACCGAACGTTCAGCGCCACGCCTACTCGCCCGTGCTGGAGCGGAGCAAGTTCAGCTACCCCATCACGGCGATGACGCCGATGATTCAGGACGACTGCACCGAATCGCCCTCGATTGAAGTCACACCGACCGGTCAAACCACCAGCATTTCCGTGGAAGACGGCGTCCAGACCATCTTTTCACCACCGATGTTTGGGTTCAACGCCGTCACCTCCTATCAGGGCGCCTGTGACGTGGGCGGTATCTGGTTCGACCTCGAATTCGGTCACCATGCCAGTCACCTCGAAATTGACGTGGCCGATGACGGCGACGTCGACTACGGGTTCACTGAACCGGCCTTCGACATGTTCGGACGGCAAACCACCTTCGTCTCCGGAACCGTTGACGGTGTGAACTACGCCGCTGACGATGCGACGCTGACCCTCGGCGTGAGCGGTCAAGCCACCGGGGGCTTCTTCCTTCTTCCCGAGGGGGCTGAGGTGACCGCCGCAGACTTCGGGATGGACCAAATCTCGATTCGCTCCAACAGCGACCCAACCGAAGGCTTCGAACTCACGCTCATGGCGGGTTCCCAAGCGGTGGTGCTCGGCGACATGCCCAACAGCACCGTTCTCGTCCAAGAGATGCTCAACCAACCCATGGACTTCACCGGCGCGCTCAACAGCCTGCTGACGAACCCTTCCGTGGCTGGTACGCATCAAGACGAATTTGGCCGCTACTGGGTCATGTTCCGATTCATGGTTGACTCGCCCAACGCTTCCTCTGGCACGTCGCTCGACATCGTTGACCTCGACATCGTCTACGACTACTCGACCGTCATCGACGAAACCGACGGCTTCGACATCGAACTGAACCAAGGCATCGCCCTTTGGACGGGTGGAGCAACCGCCACCGTCCCCATCGCCGTTTACACCGATTCGGGCGGCGGTGTGTCACTGAGCGATCTCAGTGTGTCCTCCAGCACCGGTTACACCAACACCCTGAGTCTGACCGACAGCCCGGTCGGCCTGTACCCCAACGGCGACATCTACGAAGTTGTCACCACCCACGCCGTCGATCCTTTGACCGGTGCAGCCCTGTCCGAGGCGTGGTTGACGTTCGAGTCCGAATCCGGCTTCATCAAGTTCTCGTGGAGTGAATTCATGTCGTTCGCTGAGGCCACCGATGAGCACGACCACGTGCAACTCGAATCCACGTCCTCCGTGGCCGACATCACCAACGGGAAGGAAATCACGTGGCATTTCCGCGTGAACCCCTCGTGGGACGACACACCCGCCGTTCGCATGTACGCTGGCCTGACAGCCAACAACGGTGTGAACGGGTTGCCCGACGCCGTGCTCCTCGACCCCTCGGTTGGTAATGCCGTCGAAAACGATGCGGGCATCACGTCCTTCGAGCTGCAGAACAGCATCGGCGCCCCGCAGTCCTTGAGCGGGGCAGAATCGGGCCAAGACATCAACCTCATCGGTCAGATTCGCCTTCAGGACCTCAACGAGGCTCCGGACCCCAGCGCTTACTTCCTCGTGCTCGAACTGAAGCACGTGAACACCACCGACGGCAACATCACCATCGAGTGGGAAGAGGTCGCCAACCGCTCCGGAGTGATCGGCGGGAACTTCAACTGGAACGTTGATCTTGGCGCCGTAGCCGGCAGCGAGACCTATCGCTTCGCCGTCCGTGGCTACGAAGGCGGCGACCTGCTGTGCCCTCCGTCGCAATACAACCCCGACGAAACCTGTGCCATTCCGTTCGACATCACCATCGACACTTACGAGCCCAACCTCCTCGATATCCAAGTGCTCAGTCCCGGGACCGACGCCAACGTGGACTCGAACTGGCGAACCCTGGTCGATGATACATGGGTGGTCCCGCAGGCCAATCAGCAAATCCGCATGGCCAGCCAAGACCTGCCCAGCCCGCCAGCGAGCCTCGACCTCCACCTCTGGGTTGAGAACGACCACGACGCCAACAGCGACGGTTTGCCCGATGCTGACGAATACATCACGCTGACGTTGAACGGCGACGGTGAGGCTCCCACGGCCAACTACTCCGGAAATTACAACGATTTGGCCAACGAAGGTCTGGAGGGCAAGGTGTCCTTGTGGATTGAGGGCTACGACCTCGCTGGAAACCCCATCAACGGCGGTGGACCGGGCTTCGACAACGACCGGGTCACCTACGTGTCCATGTCGTCCAAGACGCCGGTGATTCGCAACTTCTTCATCGAAGACTCGAAGGGAAGCGGTTTCCTGAACTCCAACGAACTTCAGTGGGACGGCACGTGGAACCAAACCATGTACGCCGGCAACACCTACCACCTCGTTTTGGAAGCCAGTGACGACAACGGTTGGCGAGACGTGGACTACTTCCAGGTCAACTTGGACAAGACCGCTGACGACATGACCGTCTGGTACTTCCCACGCAACCAGACCGCCTGGACCGACAGCCCCCACATCGAAATCGTCGAAGATGAAGACGTGGCACCGTCCATGCTGACCATGGACGGCACGGCCCTCATCGACCCGTTCGAATCCGACTTCATCCTTGACATCCCCATTCGAATCGACTGGGGCATCGTCGGGCTTGACGGAAAGGACATCGAACCGCGACTCCAGATGCAAGACCTTGACAACCCGCTCTACACGATGCTGTCCGGTGTCCCCGGCCGCTACATCCAGATTTGGCGATACAGCGACGGCATCCAGCTCGACTTCCGCACGGATGAGGTCAACAACCTGATGGTCACGCCCATGTTTGAGGACGTTAGCGACCCGTTCACCAGCGACGTGCGTGAAGGGTTCATCTTCGCCGGCGATACCGTTCGCTTTGCCGGACAATTTGCNTTCCGTGAGGGTATTTTCGACAGCGTGTACATCAACCCTGAAGTCGAATTGACCATGGAGATTACCCGGCAGGATGCGCTAGAAGATTTCAACAAGGGCTACATCGCAACACCNGGGGAGGTCATCACCCATTCGTTCACCGGCGGTGTCTTTGACATCAACATCACCGCACCGGTGTTCACCAACGAGTACACTTACACCTACCGTCTGATCAATTTGCCAGTAGGTGCAGAAGACTTCACGGCCGCCCTCTGCGCCACGTCCACCTCCTACGGATGCGGCGAGTTCACGCTGAAGGTTGACCGGACGCCGCCCGAGGTGTTGGCCAACACTTGGCTCGCTGAGAAGGGTGCTCTGCCCACCGGTGCCAACGACCGCATCATCGCCAACACCCTGTCAACCGCCAANTACCACTGCGTTGACATTCAGGCTCAAATCAAGGAACAGGAAGCCATGTTCCCCGGCGACTTGCAGGTGAATTGGATGTTCTACAGCAACACCATCGACTACACGCCATGGTCCGAATACGCCGAATACTTCGGGTTTGAACCCTCATCCGCCACCNTGTCGCTNANCACCNNCAGNNNTGGCTACCTTGCAACGGCGACCTGCCTCGACCTGTGGCCGCTNTCNGANGAACGAGCCNCGNGTNTTTGACGCNGAGGTNAACNNNGCCAACCAGCCCACGCTGGTGTTCTGGATTTCGGGTGCCGACTCGGCCGGTTCAACGGTTCGCTTGGGCGGTGGCCCCCAGGAAGACGGCAGCGTCTTGCCGATCTTCTCCGGCCAAGCCCAGCACAAATCGGAATACACCTTCATTGAAGAGAAGGCCACGTTTGAGATTCAGGACGTTCTCCTGAGCGAGGATCCCCGTGTCGGTGAGAGCATGGAGCTCCGCATCAAGGTCAAGAACACCGGTTCCATGGCCGGGGTCGCTGAATTGGTCATCAAGTCGGTGACCGACAGCGGTACGCCCGTTGTNGAAGACACGGTCACCGTGCCTGAACTGGGCATTCAAGAAGTGAGCGATTGGGTTGACGTCACCCTCGCACCGTTTGCCGCACAGACCACCGGGATGTACTACACCATCAGCNTGAACGGCTCAAGCGAGAGCATCTACGACGGTTCTCAAGGCCAGTGGGCTGACGTGTTCAACGTCAAAGTCCAAGCGGAAGAAGACAGTTCCAACCTGTTGCTCATCGTTGTCATCCTGGTCGCCGTCATCGGTGTTCTCGGGACCCTTGTCTTCGTGCTCGCTCGCCGAGGCGGGGGCTCATCGATGCTCGATGAGGAGTACGAGGAAGAAGACGACGACGAAGGCTACGGTGAGACCAAGGTACTTGCCCAGATTCCTGCGGACGTTGATCCCGAAATGGCGCGAGCCATGCAACAGTTCCCCCAGTGGAGCCAAGAGGAGATTCAAGGCTACTTTGACCAAGGCTGGACGGTNGAATCGCTTCAGGATTGGGTCAACAACCAGTGAGGCAACCGCATGTCCTCGTTGTGGGCCGATNCGGTCTGGGAGGACCCAGATGGCGGGAAGGTGATCGTTCACGGGACGATGCCCACCGTGGTCTACCCCAACGCCATGCGGCCCCGAGCCACCTGGCANGGATTGGCCCTGCTTGAATCGCCGGACATCGTTGATTTGTGGGCTCAGGAAGAAGCCGACGAAGCCGAATCCGAAGGCATCAACCTCACCCACGCCTTGCTATCGGGTGGCGCTTTTGGCAAGTACGTGGAAGGCATCGAGACGCTGGAAGATTTGCAGGGCGGTCGCTTTCCAGACCCCGAACCGCGTCGTCTCCAGCGCAACGCTGACCGCCACGATCGCCCGGTGTTTTTCATCGAACCGCTCGCCGACGACGAGGACTGGAGTGACTATTTGACCCAAGAGGCAAGGGCCGTGTCTCACTGGCGGAAATTGCTGGGCATGGTGCGTGTTGGAAAGCGATGGAAAAAGAGCCTCAAGCGGCATTTGTTCCACGCTCAACCGCCGCCAAAGGGTCAATCCGTTGACTATTCGACAGCCAGCGTCCTGACCGCCGCCTGGTGGGAACTCTCCGAATGGCTGAGCACCCCGGCCCTGGCCGAACGTCGCAACGCAAGGTACGCTGCGAGGATTCGAGGAGCCTTGGCTTCGCTGCGCACTTTTTTGGGCGACGAGGCGACGCTGTTGCTGGTGGTTCATCAGCCCCATGCCAAGGCGATGGTGATGGCCTTGGAAGCAAATCGAGCGGTGGAGGAGATTTCATCAACGGCCAGCGACTCGTCCCTCTTGGAGGAAGCGTGANATGGCGAGCGGCAGCATCGATGTTCGGGTTGAAAACCAACTCGTTCGATTCGTCTGTCCCACTCCCCTCGACCACGATCGCGTGGTGGCGGAGGTCGGTGGCCAGCGAAACAGCGGCGTGGTCATCAAAGCCATGGAACGACCACGAGCCACCCTTGTCATCGATGAGATGGGTCGCATTGTTGTTCACGGCACCCACCGCGTTGAGGCTGCTCGTGCCGCTGCGAAAGAACTGCTTCTTCGCATGGGCATGGATGACAGCGGCTTGGTCGCCGAAATGGGCCCCGTGGTGGTCTCGTTCCAGTTCGAACAAGCCGTCAACCTCGAAGCCATCCCTGCCACCCTACCGTCGGGTTCCGCTGAATACGACGCNCGTTTGGGATGCACCACCTTGACCGACACACGCCACAGCCTCACCGTGCAACTTTGGCCCAACGGGAAGTGCATCGTTGCCGATGCCCGGCATCCCAACATGGTGGCCATGGCTGCCGTGTACTGGAAGGGCGTCTTCACGGAGCGCGGTCTTTTCGTGGAACGTATTTGAGGGGGCGCCCATGGTCTACGACGGTCCGATTTTGGACAACCATTTCCACCTGAACCGACGAGGTTTGTTCTTGGACGCTGCACGAGCGTTTCAGCGGGTCGGTGGGACCGATGTGGTGCTGGTCCACTGCCCGGATTTTACTTCACCTCCCGAGACGTTGGCGGGGCATCAAGCAGCCTATCGCGACACGGTGGCCATGGCGCAATCCGTCCGCGACGAGGTGGGACTGGGGGTCCGTGTGGTCCTCGGGCCGCACCCCGCCGCCTTCGCCCATCAGTTCGAACGATGGGTAAGCGAAGAGGGCCCTGCGGGGAAGGAACGTGCCGTGGAGAACTATCGGCACAGCATCCAAGCAGCCCTTGAACTGGTGCATGAAGGCCACGCTCACGCCATCGGTGAAGTCGGGCGCCCGCACTGGCCGGTCTCCGACGAGATTTGGGATCTCTCCAACGAATTGCTGGACGAAACCATGCACCTTGCTGCGCAGGAGGGGATACCGCTGCAGCTTCACGTCGAAGGGGAAAGCGAAGAGACCTACCCGGACCTCGCCCGGCGTGCCCTGCGGCAGGGGATGGACCTCCGCAAACTCGTTCGGCACTACTCGCCACCCGATGTTCGCACGTCCAACACGCACGGACTCACCCCGAGTGTCTTGTGCGGAAAAGGGGCCATCGAGCGCCTGATCGAAACTCATCTGGACGCCAAGCACGGGTTCTTTCTGGAAACCGATTACATGGACGATCCTCGTCGACCCGGAGCGGTGCTCGGGCCCAAAACCGTGCCGAAGCGAACTCAACAGCTTCTCGAGGCCGGGGTGGATGAAGCCGTCATGTGGAACACGCACAGCGAATTGCCCGCCCTGGTGTACGGTGAATAGACGGGGTTGCAGAACCTCCCGTTCGCACCTCAACGCCCCATCACATTGATGAAAGAGAATCACCACGTGATGCACGAGGGAGATGTTGACCACACGCCGATTGGGTTTGGTGCTGGCAGCGATGATGCTGTGCGGCTTCCTCTCGGTGGCGGCCGCTCAAACCCCCACGGCTCCGGGTGTTGAAATCGACTGCGACGACAAGCAGCCTGAGCTTGATGTCCACCCGCTCAGCGACCCCGTCGTTGAGATCACCTGCACCGTCAAGAATCCGTCATCCTTCGAGGAAACCATCAGCGTGGAGGAGGAGTGGGACGGTATTGAGGTCGACATGATGCTGGAGGACGACACCTTCACCCTCGGGCCCGATGAAGAGGAAGACTTCACCGTCACCTTTTCCGGCCAAACCCGCCTCTCATCGGACCTCTCCTACGACTTCGCTCTGACCGCTACGGTGACCAACGTCGGCATGTTGGACTGGCCCGAAGCCTTGGCCTCCAACGCCACGGTGAGCGGCGACCTCAACATCGCCACGTTTGGCATGGTGGATTTGGACATCTCCGATAAGAGCACCCGCACCATGGCGGGAGGCGACGAGGTCAAGATCTCCTTCCAGTTCCAAAACAACGGCAACGACGATGACAAAATCAGCGTGACCATCGTCAACGCCGCTGAACTTGAGCAGGCAGGGTTCACCTTCCCGGGTGGCACCTTCGTCGCCGACGACGTCTCGGAAGACGGCGTGTCACCCGTGCGAGAATTGTCCGTCCGGGCCCCATCGGACGTGCCTGAAGACGCTCGATACCAAATCACCTTCCAGGCAGCCAGTGGGAACGACGATGCTGCGCCGGTGAGCGAGGTGAGCATCTCCCTCCAGCTGGAGGCGAGCGGTTCCGCTGGCGGGCTTGGCGGCGGCTTGGAAGAAGTGGACAAGGACACGCTGGTGATGTACGGCAGCATCGGCGCAGCCGTGCTCTTCGGTCTTGTGTTCATCGTGGCTTTGGCCCGTACGCTTCGTCGTCGTGCCAATGCCCAACCCGTCTACGTCCCACCGGTCGAGGTCGAGGACGATGACGAGGATGAGGACGAGTTTGACTTCTCCGATCTTGACGACCTGTTCCCTGAGGAAGATGACGACGACGACTTTGACGATGTTTTCGCCGACCTCTGAGGCCGAGATTTGGCCGTTGGTCCCGCACCGCTAACTCGGTCGATGTGACACGATTTCATGAGCAACGCTCAAAGGCTTGGTGTAGGGCACTACACCTTATCCCCACGGAGGTTTTTCATGCTCGGACTCCAAGGAAAAACGGCCTTTGTGTTCGGTGTGGCCAGTGAGGATTCCATCGCCTGGGCGATTTGCAAGCAACTGGCTGCTGCTGGTGTGACCCTGTATTTGGGGTACCAGAAGCGCTTCATGAGTCGAGTCTTCAAACTCAAGGACCAACTTCCGGCCATCGGGGGGTTTTACCCGTTGGACGTTGCTTCGGATGCGACCACGCAGGAATTTTTCACCGCCTTTGCCGCTGAGCACCCGGGGAAAAAAGCAGACATTCTGGTTCACGCCATCGGCTTTGCCCCTCGGGCGTGCTTTGACCGCCCCGTTCTCTTCGTGGAGGACCAGGACATCAACACCGCCATGACCATCTCGGCCAACTCGTTGCAGCGTTGCCTCAAGCACGCCCTTCCCTACTTGAATCCGGGCTCGTCCACCATCACGNTGACNTACGCNGCNTCCAANCGCTNNGTNCCNAGCTACGGCATCATGTCCATGGCCAAGGCNGCNNTNGANTGCTGGACNNGNGAATTGGCNTGNCANCTCGGNCCNGAAGGNCACCGCGTGAACGCCATNTCNTCGGGNCCCATNCGGACCATCGCCGCCAGNGGCATTCCNGGNTTTGACCGCATNCTCGACCANGTTGANGCCAATGCGCCGCTGCGAAGNAACGTCAGNCANGANGANGTNGCNGGNGCNACNCTCTGGCTNGCCAGCCCNCTNGCNGCNGGNGTNACCGGCCANTGCATCTACGTCGATGCNGGGTATTCGATCACGATGGTGCCNGAGAGCATCATGAACTGAGGTGANANCATGNNNTTGACNACNGAAGACGGCAAACCNTGCGAAGGNNTTGACCAGGGTCCCTTTGANCCNATTGCGGTNATNGGCNTNGGGGCGCTGATGCCCGATGCNCATGACATCNANGCCTTNTGGCAGAACATCNTGGACGCCAAGGTCAGCATTCGAACNNTGCCNGANGGNCGNTGGCCNGGNCCGNTNGANCANTTNTGGAAAGAAGGNGGNCCGGGNNCNCACACNGAGGGNTANTCCTATGCNAANATCGGNGCNGTNGTNNNCGATGCNGANTTNGANTGGCGNCGNTGGCGNCAACCGCCCGGGCACNCTNCCACANATNGACCCNTGCCANNTNTGGGCCGTNACNGTCTCGGCNGACGCCATTGANCATGCNGGCTACGANGGTGAAACCAANGACATCGACCGAACNCGAACCGGNGTNGTNTTTGCNAACGCNNTGGGCGGCGAAAACNGNAACTTGTCCAANCTNCGCGTGTGGTCNNANCACACCGGTNNCGCTGGCCAAGNCNCANGGNCTCNCNGANGNCCANGTNGANNNNTTCNCCGAGGCNATGNNNGAAGGCNCNCCTCGNNTNGATGANGACACNATGCCNGGNGAACTNGCNAACGTNGTNTCNGGTCGNGTGGCNAACCTGCTCGACNTNCAAGGGCCCAAACCACGCCATGGANGCNGCNTGCGCTTCNTCNATGGCNGCNGTNTTGGATGCNTGCCGNCTTNTNCANACNCGNCAGGTCGACGTCATGCTCGCNGGGGCCTCCGACCGCACGATGGACCCTGCGACGTTTGCCAAATTTTCAGCCATTGGTGCTCTTTCACCCAGCCACTCCTCGCCGTTTGATGCTCGTGCCAACGGGTTCGTGATGGGCGAAGGTGCCGGCGTTCTCGTTCTCAAGCGACTGAGCGATGCCATGCGGGACGAGGACGAGATTTACAGCGTCATACGCGGCATCGGGGGCTCCTCCGACGGGCGAGGAAAGGGCATCACCGCTCCCAGCCAACGCGGCCAAATCCAAGCGATCGCCCGAGCCTACAGCCAAGCCGGCTATGATGCATCCAGCGTTGAACTGGTGGAAGCGCACGGGACGTCGACGAAGGTGGGTGACGCCACCGAATTGTCCACCTTGTCCCGATTGTGGACCGGTGTTGATGGTCCGGGCAACGTGGCCGTTGGTTCCATCAAGTCCCAAATCGGGCACCTGAAGGCGGCAGCCGGGATGGCCGGTATTCTGAAATCCGTGATGGCCCTTCACCACCGAACCATCCCTCCAAGTGCGAATTTTGAGACGCCCAACCCAACGGTGGACTGGTCCAACATTCCGTTCTTCGTCCCCACCGCTCCCCTCGAATGGCCCCGCCCGGCAGCCCATCCTCGCAGAGCCGGCGTCTCGGCCTTCGGGTTCGGTGGCACGAACTTCCACGTGGCCCTGGAAGGCTACGAGCCCGATTTCCACGCGCCCATGGCAGCGGAATGGGACGCTCGCTGGGCCGCCTACAGCGGGCAAGCTCCGGCGGAAGCCCCGTCCATCTTTGACGGGACCCTTGCCGCNACGATGACCCACGAGCAAATCAAGGCCGTTGAAGGCGGNGTCCTTCTCCTGTCTGCCGCTTCGCTGGACGGCTTGAGTGCCACGCTGGGGGCCGTGTCCTTTGACGGCCCGCTCTTTGACGACGATCCGAGGGGACGACGACTTTCGGAGGCTCTTCAGGAGGCCAGCACCTCCTTTGACCCTCAGGCACCCTACAGGCTGGCGCTGGTCGCCACCTCGTGGGCGGAATTCAACAAGCGACAAGCCCTCGCAGGTCAGGCGATGATGGACCCCGACAAATGGGGTTTCCTTCAGGCACAAGGCGTCCTGATCACCGACCAGCCCGCCATGCCTGCCGAAGCAAAAACCGTCCACATGTATCCCGGCCAAGGCAGCCAGTACGTCGGCATGACGGCCGACTTGGTTCAACGCTTCACCGCTCCCGCAGACGTGTGGCGCCAAGCCGATGAAACCATGGTNGACGTGCTGGGCGGTGAAACGCTCTCCGGCTTCGTGTTGCGCACCACCCTCAGCAAAGAGGAATTGAAGGAAGCGGAAAACAAACTCAAGCAAACCGAGTACACGCAGCCGGCCATGCTCACGGCCGATTTGGCCATTGAGCGAACCTTGGGCGCCTTTGGCCACGCCCCGGACATGGTGGCCGGCCACTCGCTGGGTGAATACGCAGCGCTGATGTCTTCGGGCATCCTCGACATGGACGGCGCCCTTCGTGCAGCGGCCGCCCGTGGGACCGAGATGGGTTCCGTGGAAATCGACGACAAGGGGTTGATGGCCAGCGTGACGGCACCGTACGACGTTGTAGAACGCGTGCTCGAGGCGACGGAAGGCTACGTGATTGCGGCCAACAAAAACTCCCCCAAGATGACCGTCATAGCGGGTGAAACGGCACCCGTCAAGGCGGCCATGGCGACCTTTGAAGCCGAGGGATTCTCGTGTGTTGCGCTGGCCACCTCCCACGCCTTCCACTCCCGCATCGTCGCACCGGCCAACGAGCCGCTCCGCCGTTTCCTCGAGGGCTTGGAGATTCGGTGGCCATCCGTCCCCATCACCGCCAACGTNGACGGTTCGTTCTACCCCATGGAGGGGGCGGATTCGAAGGCGGCCATCTTGGAACAACTTGCCCCTCAAATGGCTTCATCGGTGGAGTGGACGAAGCAAATCCAAACCATGTACGATGCCGGTGGCCGCCTGTTTGTCGAAGTCGGGCCGAAACGAGCGCTGACCATGTTCGCCATGCAAATCCTCGAGGGTCAACCTCACGTTCCCGTGATGACCAACCACCCCAAGCAAGGTGGCATTGCAAGTTTGCTGACCGCCATCGGTGCCCTTGCGCTCGCCGGTCGACCGCCGGTTTGGCCCGGCCTGGATTCTGACGCCCTGCAGGACGGCTTCAAGGCCGGACCCATCGAAGCGCGCTCGGCATCGTCGATCGTCCCATCCCACGATTCTGCCGCNCTGGAATCCCTACGTACCCGCGCCCGACCCCTTCCCGGGAGCGGCACCGCTGCACCCGTGGCGACCGTCTCCGCNACNGTGCAAGCCGGTCCGATGGATTCGGATTACGCTCGCGATCGGGCGATTCGTGCCTACGTCGGCGATCGGATTGCGGCCTACAGCGGCTATCCTGCCTCGTTCTGTCACGGCCACGTGTCGCTGATCGAAGGTCTGGGTTTGACGGCCCAACAAGTGCAGAGCGTCGTGGCTACCATTGCCTCGGAGGCTCAAACCGACCCGGCGTACGACGGCNCGACCGCCACAACAGCNGGTGACCTGAATCGATGGGTCCGCTCACCGCCCGCCGCATGGGCGCCCATGACCTCGGTCGCTTCTCCCGTTTCGTTGAAGGCGGCGCCCGTTCACACCGTGAGCGCCCTCAGCACCGCCTCTCGGCGCGACGTGGACCCTTACGTGGTCACGGGCATTTCNTTGGGCTTGCCCGGCATGGACCGGGTGTTCTCGGAGGATGCGTTTGAGAAACTGGTTCGAGGCGAAACCTGCATCAGCGAAGTCTCGGACGAATACAAGCAACGCCTTCTGGACAAGAACATCGTCCGGCTCATCAAAGGGCGAGACGGCTCGGTCAACATGGACCAGGCCAAGGTGTTTGGCGACATTCCTCAACTGGCCGGCCTGAAAGGCGCCTTTGACCTCGCCGAAGAATTCGGCATCGATCCCAAAGCCATTCTCGCATGGGACATCAGCACCCAGCTGGCGGTCGCTTCCGGACTGCTGGCGCTGCGGGATGCCGGTATTCCGCTTACACCGGTNGAACAGATTGGCAAAGGNGGCTTGCGTTTGATCCGAAACTGGCAGGTCCCTCAAGTTCAGCGCGAACGCACCGGTATCGTGTTTTCCTCGTGTTTCCCCGGCCTTCAGATGGGTGTCAAGCACGCCAAAACCAACGGCGATGATGGCGAGGGTCGCTTTGACCGACGCTACCTCTTCCAAACCCTCAACATGGGGCATTCCCAATTCGCTCAGTACACNGGGATTCGTGGTCCAAACACCACCATCAACCTCGCATGCGCCTCCGCTACCGCAGCGTTCGGCGTAGCGGAAGACTGGCTTGACGCCGACCGCGTCGACCGCGTGGTCATCATCAGCGGTGACGACGTCACCGGCGACGACCTTTGGGAATGGATCGCCGGCGGCTTCGCAGCGTCCGGTGCCGCCGCCACCAACAACGTGGTCGAAGAAACCGCCCTGCCGTTTGACCGCCGTCGCAACGGGTTGATCCTCGGCATGGGTGCCGCTGCGTTTGTCATCGAACGGCACTCCGAGGCGAAACAGCGTGGTGTTCAACCCATCGCCGAGGTCCTCGGTTCGACCACGGCCAATTCCGCCTACCACGGGACACGGTTGGACGTCGAGCACGTGGGGCAAGTCGTCAACGGCTTCATCACCGACATGGAACGACGGTGGGGTCTTGACCGGCACACGATGGCCCCCAACACCGTGTTTTTCTCCCACGAAACCTACACCCCTGCTCGGGGCGGTTCCGCTCAGTCCGAGGTCAAGGCCCTGCGCGACACCTTCGGCGATTCCACCAACAAACTCGTGGTGGCCAACACCAAGGGGTTCACCGGCCATCCGATGGCGGTTGGCATCGAAGACGCCAGCATGCTCTACGGCCTGAAGACCGGCCGCATCCCACCCATCGCCAATCACAAGGAGAAGGACCCCGAACTGGGCGACCTGAACCTCTCGAAGGGCGGCCACTACCCCGAATTGGAGTACGGACTTCGGTTCGCTGCCGGNTTCGGCTCGCAAATCGCTCTGTCGCTCTTACGAGCCTGGCCCGTTGAGGGCGAGCGCATTGACGGGGCCCGGTTGCTGGCTTGGGCTCGAAGCCTCGCCGGAACCGACGACGTCGTCATGCGGGTCTTGCAGAACAAACTCGTAGCCTACGTTAACGGCGATGACAACCTCCACGGCGGAGTGCAGGGCGAACCCTGGCCCGCGACCGCTCCGTGGGAAGGCAAACCTTCGCCGGCATTGGCCGAACCCGAGCCTGCCGCTGCGCCACCAACGCCGGCGGTCAAGCCTGAACCGGTGGCTGCGCCAGCACCTGCACCGCCCGCGGCGCCCGTCGCCGCGGCGCCGGTGGTGGGNGACGACGAGATGGTAAAAACCGTCATTGACGTGGTGGTTCATCACACCGGTTATCCGGCCGACTTCGTCGAACTCGACCAAGACCTCGAAGGGGAATTGGGCATTGACACGGTCAAACAAGCCGAAATCATGGCCGATATTCGAGAGCGTTTCGGCCTGCCCGTTGACGAGGATTTCGTTCTGGCGGACTACCCGACGCTCAACCACATGATCGGCTACATCCAGCGCATGACCGGTGGTGAACAGTCCGTTGCGCCATCCGCCCCGGCCCCCGAGCCAGCCCCGAGTGCCCCGGAAGCGGCTCCCATCGCTGCAACCGAAGTGCCCGTTTCAGCACCCGCCGCCGTGGTCGACGATGCCGAAATGACCGCCACGGTCGTGGCCGTGGTGGTGGAACACACGGGCTATCCCGCTGATTTCATCGAACTGGACCAGGACTTGGAAGGTGAATTGGGGATTGACACGGTGAAACAGGCCGAGATCATGGCGGACATCCGCGACAAGTTCGCTCTCCCGGTGGACGAAGATTTCGTCCTGGCTGACCACCCTACCCTCAACCACATGATTGGCTACATCCAACGGATGACAGGCGGTGCACCCGCTGCTCCGGTGCCCGCCCCNGCTCCTACAACCNCTGCTCCTGCGCCTCCTTCCCCTGCACCAACCCCAACNCCTGCTCCTTCGGTCGCAACCGGGTCTCACAGCGACATTGAGGACGTCCTGGTTTCGGTGGTGGTTGACCACACCGGCTACCCGGCGGACTTCATCGAAATGGATCAGGACCTCGAGGGCGAGCTGGGCATTGACACGGTCAAGCAGGCCGAGATCATGGCCGAGATTCGGGACCGGTTCTCGTTGCCCGTCGACGAGGACTTCGTGCTCGCAGACCACCCTACGCTCAATCATTTCACGGCCTACATCGTCAAGATGCGTGGCGGGGAAACCACCGCATCCTCGCCGGCCGCTGAGGCCTCCGTCGCCGAAGCCAGCGTTGAAGCAATGGTGGCCGAACGTCCGACATCGCATCAGGCGGGGACCCGCCGATGGCAGGTTGAAATCGAGGACTGTCCCGGTGAACCTGCGCCGCTTGACGTGGCNGGCACCATCGTCGTGTCCGACGACGGGTGGGGCATCGCTGAGGCTTTCTGCCAGCGAATGGAGGCCCGTGGATTGGCCGCTGTCCGCATCGGNTTTGAGAGTCGCATCCGCGATGCATCACGTCATGACGAGGGTGAGCGAACGGTCTACCGGGCCGACCCGGAACAACCCGAACACCTGGCGTGGATTGCTCAACAACTCGACGGGACGCCGCTGGCGGGGCTCGTGCACCTGGCCCCGCTGAAACTCGCATCAGAGCAGTGGGAGGAAGACTCCTACCCGTCGTCCCAAATCGCCTTGGCGGCCCACGGATGGTTCGGCCTCCTCAAGGAGCTTGGCGGGCAACTCTCAGTTGACCGACCGGGTGTCGTCGCCTCCGTGACGTCCCTCGACGGTCGGCACGGTAATCTCGGTGATCGTTTCAACGCCGTCCAATGTGCGGCCAGCGGCGTCACCAAATCCTATGCCTTTGAACGTCCCGATCTCCGGTGTCGGGCGCTCGACCTGCACCCCGATTTCGTCCTCGACGAAGTTGAGGCAGCCAAGCAAATCGAGGATGACCTGTTCGGCTTGGCCGGTGAGGTTGAGGTCGGGTTGGACCGGGACGGTCGTCGCTGGGCCCTGGTGGCCTTTGCAGAGGATGTTGTTGAGGACCTTCAGCCCCTGACCTCCGACGACACGTGGTTGGTTTCGGGTGGAGGCTCAGGCGTCACGGCCGCCTCCGTCATCGGTGTAGCGGAAGCAAGCCAGAACGCNGGTGCTCATTTCGAATTGCTCGGTCGTTCAACGCTCATCGAATCAACGGCAGCATGGATTGATTGGACGGACGAGCAACTCAATGAAGAGAAGAACGCCCTCCGGCAACGCCTCATCGATGCGAGCGAAAGCGGCAAGGTCACGATGGTCGAATGGAACCGTGCATGGCAGCGATTCACACGNAGTCGAGATGTGCACCTCACCTTGAACGCCATCGAACAAACGGGTAACCACGCCACCTATCACGCCGTTGACGTGATGGACCGCTCGGCGCTCGAAGCCCTGGGCGAGGGTCTGGGGCGCCCCATCACGGGTGTTGTTCACGGCGCAGGTCTCGAGGATTCCAAATTGGTGGCCGACAAGGGGTATGATGTGTTTGACCGGGTTGTCCGGGTTAAAGTCGACGGCTGGCAGTCCCTGCTCACGGCAGTGAAGGCTTCCGGTCGCGATGCACCGACGTTTGCATGTTGCTTTACCAGCGTTGCAGGGCGGTTTGGCAACGGCGGCCAAACCGATTATGCGGCGGCCAACTCGGTGTTGGATGCAGAAATGGCTCGCTTGACGGCGGCCCNTGANTGCCGAGCCGTCGCCATCGGTTGGACCGGCTGGCGCGACGTTGGCATGGCCACTCGCGGGTCCATTGAAGCGGTGTTTGCGGCAGCGGGCATCGAGACCCTTGCGGTTGAAGACGGCGTGGCGATCTTCGTTGATGAAGCCCTTAGAGGCGGCAAACGCCGGGTCTTGGGCTGCGGTTCGCTGGGCCTGATGGACCGGTTTTCCTCCTTCCGAGAAGCGCCGCTCAAACTGCCTGCCGAAATGGCTGCAGCGATGGCGGACCCGACGCGTTTCCCCTTCGTGGACAAGGTGCTGGCCTTGGAAGAAGGAATGCGTCTCACCACACAAAGCACCTTGTCCACCGACGACCATCCGTTCCTCGTGGACCACGCCATCGAAGGCGTTCCCTATCACCCCGGCGTCATGGCCTTGGAGATGTTCGCACAAACCTCCCTTCTCTTGCATCCATCGAGTTGCCTTGCCGGCTTTGAAGCCGTGACGTTTGGTTTGCCGGTCAAACTCATCAAGGGCCCGATGACGGTTCGCGTCGAAGCCGAGGTCGACCGAACGGATGGCGATTTGACTTGGGTTCGATGCCGTTTGGTCTCGGATTTGATGAACTCAAAAGGCGAAGTGTTTGGTGAACGCGAGCACCACGAAGCCCTTGTTCGACTGGTCGCCAAGCACGACGACCTGCGACCGTTCCTCCAGCGCGAGGTGGAGGCGCTGCCGACCATCGGTACGCCACCCATGGGGTCCTTGATGCACCCGCCTTCCTTCATTTACGACCGGTATTTCCACGGCCCTCGTTTCCAATCCCATGGCGGCGTCCTCGCCGGTTCGGGAGACGTTGCCGGGCCGGGCATCGACGGTTTGGCCCTGATGCGCCATCAACTGCCAACCTCAGATCAGTTCGCTCTGGAACAGGCCGGCGAACCCGTGTTGTTGGAAGCGCTGCCGATGCTCATCGAAGCCGGGTTCCAGAACGCCGGCCTCGTGGCCATGGAAATCCTCGGTTACAGCAGCCTTCCGGTCGGGATTGAATGGTCAACGATGCTTCGCGTCCCCGAGGCCGACGAAACGCTCAGGCTGCGAACCGTTCAACACGACGCCNTTGACNACGGTACGACGGTCCACGACGTGCTGATCGTGGGCGACGACGACGCCCCGGTCATGGCGCTCAAAGGTCTCCGCCTGAAAGCGATGGCCAACGTCGCTGAAGACCAACGCTTCTCCCTTGAACGGTGAGGTTCCTCGAATGCTCCCGCCGGTGGTTCACCTGACGCCTCCCCGAGCCTCAGGGGTTCAACTGCTGGCCACTGAAGTTCGGGCCTGGAACATGGAGGAGGTTCCGCTCGCACAGGCGTCAGAGGTTGAGNGTTTTGTCACCCAAAAGCGNCGTGATGAACACTTGACGGGACGNTGGCTGCTGGGGCACGGCCTCAGGGCTTGGGGCGTTGACGACCTAACCGTCGTGGAGGTGCTCAGAAACGAGCGCAGGGCGCCTTCCCTCGCCTACATCCTGGGTGTGTGGAAGCGGACGCCGCTGCC
Source organism: Methanobacteriota archaeon (assembly GCA_002725275.1). The sequence goes on along the minus strand of PBOE01000040.1, from coordinate 28,383 downwards.
CAACATCTCCATCGCCCACAGCGGCGGGATGGCGTTCGTTGCCCTGGCGGAACCGGACCGGGCCGTAGGCTTTGACGCCGAACCGCTCGGTCGACAATTGGCAGAGAACGCCTACGACATGATGGCGAAAGGTGCAGAACTGGACGCCTTGCGAAGCACGCCTCAGCATGTCTTTCAGGCATGGACCGGCAAGGAAGCCGTCCAGAAATGCCTCGGTCATGGCATGCACCTCAATCCGAGAAACATCCAAATTCCAATTGGGAAAGAATCAGTAACTATTTCAATTGAAAATTCAAAAATTGAATTGGATTATTGGCACGAAAACGGCTACCATTGCTCCTTGGCCATGCGACCCGCTGACGTGCCCGTTCTCACGCCGGAGGACGTGCTGTTGGAGGCCACCCGTTCGGCCATGGAAGCCGAACCGGACTGGGGTGTGGGGTGCAAAACCACACGCAGCGGTTCGTGATCAGTTCCAGAGACGGCTGCTTTCCCAAGGCAGGTCCAACGCCACGCCAATTTCGGTCAAAATCACGAAATTGAAAACGATGTAGGACANAAGGGACAGCGAAAGCACCAACAGGGAGGTGTTCAGGATTCGTTTTCGCTGACGTCGAGCTTCATCGAGGCTGCAGATGCCCTCCTTGCGGAAATACATGACCAGCCCAATCAACACGAGCAGCGTGCTCAACACCAGCAACAGTGGCCTGAACCAACCCATGCCGTTTGTCCCCCAGTACAAATCGTTGGAAAGGGCTGCAGCGCTGGAGATGCTGGCCAAACCGAACATGACCAGGACGACGCTTGGGAAACAGCACATTGAGGCCAAGAAGGCGGACCCGCTGATCCACTTCCAAAGCGATTTGACATCGCTGGAAACGGTTCCCTCAGCCATGTTTCTACCTCCGTTGTTCTGCATTTCAAGTTGTGTTCTCAGGTGCAGCTTGCGAAACTGGCGACCTCATCGATGGCGTTCCGATGCCAAAGCAACGGCAAAACCGGGGTGCCGTCCGACCATTTCCCCATCCCGGTCAGCATGGTTTCGTCCGTCATGTATTGGAACGCCCAATCNGCGGTGAAGGTGTCGTTGCGACCGTGAGCGACGAGGTAGTCCGCCTGGGCGTCGATCCTTCGGTAAAAACTCCAATCGGCGAGTCGGTCCCGGACGGGGTCGGTTTGGAGGTAGTGGCTGGCGACCAGCCGTGGGAAGCCGTAATGGTCGGATTGAATTTCAATCACTTGGTTTCGTTCTTCGGGGAGGGCAGAAAACACCTGTTGGTGAAAGCCTCCCGGGCAGCGACCCACGCTCATGTCATCCTGTGGAATGCCGATTTGGATGAGCGTTTCCTCAGGCATGCCCGTGAGGTTGGGCTGGAGGCTGGGCTGCATGGGTCGGCTGGCAGGGGCTTCGAGGGCAACGACAAGGGCGCGGGAACCCCACCCGCGCTCAAAGGCTGCGTTCAGGGTCAGGAAGGTGTAGGCTGCTCCAAGGCTGTGCCCGCCCGCCCACAGCGTGGTTGGGTCGACCGTGACCGCCCCCAGGTGGGCGTCGAGTTCGGGTGAGCGATCTGGCCCCAACAGCACGCGGTCGAGGTGGTCAAGAGCCGCCCGTATGGCAAGGTCTCGGTAGGTGTGTTGGAGGTAGTCCGACATGCCGTCGTCGTACGTGGCTGTGTGGTCTTCAAACCCTTGGGGTCTCAGGTCGGAGGGGTATTGGATGAACGCCACCGCCATGCCTTTTGCTGTCAAGTGGGTGATCCAGCCCTGATAAGCATCGATGTCAGGATAACTGAAACCGTGAAGGAGAACGGCCAGTGGCAGATGGGTGACGGGTGAATCTTCGGGGAGATCAGGCAGGGTGACGTACACGCTCCACTCCACGTCGTTCTCCAGTTCGCCCTGAACGGTGATGACCTCGTCGGGAAGCGTGTAGGGCGACCGGTATTGTTGCACCGTGTACGGGCCGGGGTTCGAACCGTAGCCCATGGCTGGAGCGTCCGGGGGCGAGGGCGCGAAGCCCATGACGGCTGGAACTCCTGGCATCACCAACCACGCTGCGAAAAACACGCCCGTCATGTGAAGCAGTCGAGTGGTAGCGACCCTGTCCTGACCCGCAGCGCGAAGCGAGGGTGCCCCTCCGAGCGCAATGAGGAGGCAGGCAAGGGCCCAACCCATCAGGGTCGGCAGGAGGAGAAAGGCCCCCCGCAGGTAGAACACGTCCAACAGAAAATGAAGGGCGATCAGCCCCATCAACAAACCGAGGCCGGCTTGAACCAGCGGCTTCCACGGTGGGTTGTCNGCGGATGAAATCGCTTTTCGCAACCCGAAGCCGCCNAAGCCGATGAGGACGAACAAGGCCACGGTCAGGCCGGCGGACTCACGCAGTGTCATGGTCCAGTCGAGCGATCGCAAGGCGTGCGGCCACACGGCGTCAACGACGTCCTTTCCTGCCAGCAGGCGATTGATCATCTCGGCGAAGGCGAGGAGAAACCCGATCGACACGGCCGCAACGGCCACGTAGCGATGTTGGCCGTTTGGAAGGCCATCGTCGCTGGACGTCATGGCTTCAACCATGATAGAAATCCATGTGGTTTTCTACAAGAAGTTTCGTTCAATCCCTCAGGCGTTGACGTTGCGGATTTCGGGGTCTTGGTCGGCCAAGACGAACTCCAAGAAGGCCGCCCACAACACGAACTCGATGCTCTCCTCGAGGTTTTCNTGACCGCCGACCACGGCCACCATGTTTTCGAGCGTGTCCTGCGGTGAGTGGTAGGCGGAGTAGTCTTCGTCGTAGCCGCCGAGCATGNTCTGGCCTCCAGCCCGGTCTTGATAGGGCTTGGCTTTGTCCAGCACCTCGTCCTCAATACGGGACATCCTTCCACCCGATTTTGTAGCCGATGAGGTTGAAGGAACGGTGGAGCACCGGGGTGATGACGATCAGCGCCAGCATGGGCAGGCGCAATTCTTCTGACGCCAAGACCGACGGCCCGAGGAACAGCTGGCCCCAAAGAAAAACCATGATTGCAAACGGCAACGTGTCCAACAGCGGGGCTTTCGAAGAAATGTCACCCTCTCGCTTGAGGCCGCGTCGGCGCTTGAAGAACGAACCCGTGCTGTCNCCCACCAAGCATGCAAACCCGAGGAAGGTTCCCAAAACAAAGGCTGCACCGTTNGCGCCACCGATGTAGAACCANGCGTCTTCAGCGCCGATGAGNGGATGCGCGAACACGGTGGCTCCGTCGTCAAACACCGTGGCTGCGTCCCCCGTGGCGACGGTCGAGGCCAGCAACATGCACAGCAACCCGGAGGTCAGGGACCCACCGATGAGACCGTTCCACGTTTTTCCATCGCCCAGCATTCGNTGGCCGTCCGCCATCACCCGACCACCGTCNATGGGCCAGGGGCCGTAGCCGGTTTTGGGCAACCATTTGCCCCACATCATGGCAAACGTGTTCGCAAGAAATCCGGGGAGGTACAACCACAAGGTCAACAAGCAAAGGGAGAGAAAATCCATGGTACCACGTAGTTCCTTTCCGTTGCCTTGGTCGTTGAGCCTTTGATGCTTGCGAGGTTCTCGGCGGTCGCGTGCGCATGTAATGACNAAAAGGATGGTGCGGATAGCGGGAGTCGAACCCACGACATAAGGTTGGAAACCTCAGATGATAACCACTTCACCATATCCGCAGTGTGGCAGACCGGGCCACAAGCCTCTCCCCTTTGAGGGAATCGGTTCGCCGAGGTGCGCCATCACCGGCGACGGAAATCATCGAACATTGACCCGCCTCGCACCTGACGTTCGGCGGGTCGTCGTTGAGTCATTTCACGGTTCGGCAGGTCGGCCAAACCCCGGGTTTGTCGAAGTTCTGCTGCTCGCATCATGCGGCGTTCCTGGTCCCTCACTCGTCGGCTTTGCCCACGAATCATCAACGTCCCCATCAACACGAAGAGCACCAAGCCAGCAAGGGCAGCCTGCAACACGGTGCTTTCCGTGATGGTCTCAAGCACCGAACCTTCCGTTTCATCGGCCACTTCAATCGGCGCATTGGAATCCGTCGCCACCACCACGACCACGACCGTGTCCATTGGGTTCTCAGCACCCGGTTCCGCCGCCGAAAGCAGCAGTTGATGCTGACCCACGGTTTCAGCGGTGCCGGAGAAGGTGACGGCTTGGGTGTTTCCGCTCGCTGCTGTAAAGGTCAGGAAGTGCCCGGAGGATTCCCCCACGATGCTCGAGGTCGCCTGCCACGAAACGGTGGCCGCAAAGGCGGAACTCATGGACGTGGAGACCGAGCAGGTGAAGGTGAACCACCCGCTCGCTGCGAGGTCCACCTCGATGGAAACCGGCGTGCAGGTCATGCTGGCTGTGGCTGAACTGCGAGAGGCATCGTTGGGCCAGTGGTCGGGCTTGAACGCGCCGAGCGTGGCGTTGTCGCCGTACCCGTCCCCGTCGCTGTCCATTTGCTGGCTCCGCTGATCGGGGAACGCGTCCTGCTGGTCCGCCCAACCGTCGCCGTCGCCGTCGGGGCACCCCAAGGTGTTGCTGGCGGTTGAGGTGCCGAAATCGTTTGGACAGGCATCGCCGTCCGTCCCTTGGGTCTCGTCGCCGTAGCCGTCCCCGTCGCTGTCAAACCACTGCGTGGCGTCGTTGGGCCAGAGGTCGTTGGCATCGCTGGCACCGTCCCCGTCGCCGTCCGTGCAGCCGTACACGTCCACGGTGGACGTTCCAACCGTCGCCACGCAGGCATCGGCCTGGGTGCCGTTGGGGTTGTCGCCGTAGCCGTCGCCGTCGGTGTCAATCCACTGGGTCGGGTTTCCGAGGAACGCATCGCTGGCATCGGAGGTGCCGTCGCCGTCTTCGTCCACACAGCCGAATCGGTCGACGTTGGAGGAGCCGGCTTGGGTCGGGCAGGCATCAGCTTCCACGCCGCTGGGGTTGTCGCCGTAGCCGTCCCCGTCCACGTCGACGGCCTGCGTGGGTTCGTCGGGGAAGGCATCGGCGCCGTTGGACGTGTTCCAACCGCTGTTGTTGCCAACCGGTGGCGTGGGGTTTGAAAATCCATCAGCGTCGGTGTCCAAGCACCCCACCCGGTCTTGAGTGGAGTTCCCGTTGACGAAGGGGCACGCATCCTCAGCATCGTCGTAGCCGTCGCCATCGGTGTCGATCCATCGAGTGGGGTCGAGAGGGAAATCATCCGTCAGGTTGGCGTGGCCGTCGCCGTCATCGTCAACGCACCCGTACAAACCGATGCTTGAGGTGCCAGCCTCGCCGGGGCACGCATCGGGTTGAATCCCGGTGGCGTTGTCGCCGTAGCCGTCCCCGTCTTGGTCAAGCCACTGCGTTGGAAGGTCGGGCAGGGCGTCAATGCTGTTGTCCCAACCGTCCCCGTCGTTGTCGAGGCAACCCAGTCGGTTACCCTGTGTGGAATTGCCCCAAACCGTCGGACAGGCATCGGGTAGGGTACCTCCGGGGTTGTCGCCGTAGCCATCGCCATCGGCATCGGACCACTGGGTCGGGTCGGTGGGGTGCGTGTCTTGGTCGTCCCCCCACCCGTCTTGGTCGCCGTCTGGGCAGCCGTAGGTGCCGTTCTGCCAGGACGTACCGTAGGTGTTGACACACGCATCGGGTGCAGCACCTGCCGGGTTGTCGCCGTAGCCGTCGCCGTCGGTGTCGTTCCATTGCGTCGAGTCGGTCATGAAGGCGTCGGCGCCGTTGGCGGTCGTCCAACCGCTGTCAGGGTCGGAATAACCATCACCGTCTTGGTCCGGACATCCCTTTCGGTCGTGAACGGAGGTGCCGAAAAGCGCCGGGCAATCGTCGTCCAAACCGTCGTCGTAGCCGTCCCCGTCGCTGTCGCCCCAGCGGTTGGGGTCGTTGGGGTAGGCGTCGGCGCCGTTGTCCACGGTCCACGAACCGTCGGGGTCCGAGTAGCCGTCCCCGTCGGTGTCGGGGCAACCACGCCGGTCGGCGGTCGAGGTGCCTGCTACCGAAGGACAGGCGTCTCCGTTGGTGCCGGACGGGTTGTCGCCGTAGCCGTCGCCGTCGCTGTCCGCCCACTGCGTGCTGTCGTTGGGCGCAATGTCGGCCCCGTTGGCCGTCGTCCAGTTGGCGTCCCCGTCGGAGGAGCCGTCGTTGTCCGTGTCGGTGCACCCGAACCGGTCTCGCATCGAGGTGCCGCTGGTAGCGGGGCACGCATCCCCTTCGAATCCGGAGGCTTCGTCGCCGTAGCCGTCGCCGTCGGTGTCGTTCCATTGGGTGGATTCACTGGGGAACGCATCGTCAACGTCGGCGTAGCCGTCGCCGTCGGTGTCCGCACAGCCCAATCGACCCATTTCAGTGGACGTACCAAACTGCGTGGGGCATGCGTCGGGGCTGTTGCCCGAGGCGTTGTCGCCGTAGCCGTCACTGTCGGCGTCCGACCACTGGGTCGCATCCGAAGCAAAGGCGTCAGCGCCGTTGGCAACGGTCCACGAACTGTCCGGGTCGGAATACCCGTCCCCGTCCGAATCCGTGCAGCCAAACCGGTCGTTCATCGAGTCCCCGTTGGTGCTCGGACAGGCGTCACCGGTGGTGGCGGGTGGCGGGTTGTCACCGTAGCCGTCCCCGTCCGAATCGACCCACTGCGTGTCGTCGGTGGGGAACGCATCCGCACCGTTCGTGGTTCCCCACGAGCCGTCGGGGTCGGAATACCCGTCCCCGTCCTGATCAGCGCATCCGTTTCGGTCTTGGTTCGAGGTGCCCGAAACGCTCGAGCACGCATCGGCCCCGTTGGCCGTGGTCCAGGAACCGTCGGGGTCGGAGTAACCGTCCCCGTCGCTGTCCGTGCATCCGAATCGGTCCCCGGTGGAATTCCCAGCGGTGGCAACGCAAGCGTCCGGTTGAACGCCGGCGGCGTTGTCGCCGTAGCCGTCGTAGTCTTGGTCAGCCCACTGGGTGGTTTCGCTCGGGAAGGCGTCGGCGCCGTTGTTGACCGTCCAGTTCCCATCGGGGTTGGAGTACCCGTCCCCGTCCGTATCGGGGCAGCCCGTTCGGTCAACGGTGGAGGTGCCAGCGGTGGTGTTGCAGTCATCGTCGGCGTCTTGGTAGCCGTCAAGGTCAGCGTCTTGGGTGAGGTTGGTCAGGGCGTAATCACCGGTCATGGCCACGGCAAAGAATTGCGGTCCGGTGGGGACGCTGGTACCCACCACGTGAAGTTCCCACGTTCCTTGAGCGGGCGTGCCGAGCGTGACACCTCGCAAGTTGTCGAGGTTGTTGCTGACGTTGGTCCAGGTGCCTGACGGACTCTTGAGGGCCAAGTCGAGGTCGTTGACGAGGTTGGTGGACGCTGAAGGGGTCGAGGCGGGATCGGTCCACGTCAAGGCGATGTTGATGTCGTCAGCGCTGGCGGGGACGTTGAATGACCATCCGGAGTCGGCGTTGGTGACCACGGAATGCCCGTAGAGGTACGAGGTGTTGATGGCTTGAGACATGTTGATGCGACCCCATCCCTCGTGGTTGTTGGGGGCCGCCTCACCGGCGCCGTTGGTGCTGGAAGAGTATTGGCCGGTCATGTCGTGGGCGCTGGCGGTGAAGATGGCTTTGACGAGCGCCGAGGTTGGGTTGGTCTCGCCGAGGTTCTCCATGAGGTGCTCCAGCAACAGGGCCGAAGCACCGGCGGTCAGTGGTGTTGCCATGCTCGTGCCGCCCATGTAGGTGTAGCTGGCGTTGTGAGCCAGCCAGCCAACCGAGGTGGTGCTGCGAGACTTCGTGGAGAGGATCATCGTTCCCGGTGCAGAAAAGTCCGGTTTGAGGCGTCCGTCGTCGGTCGGGCCTCGGGAGGAGAACGCCGCCATGCCCTCGGGGTTGTCGGCCAGACGGTCGGTGGAAATGGGTGAGCCGTAATCGCTGCTTCCCCACACCCACGTCATGTTGCTTCGGTCGTTTTCACTGGCTCCAACGGTCAGGACGTTCTTGGCGGTGGCCGGACTACCCATGGAATCCAGGTCGATCTCGCCGTCACGGTTGGCGTCTGCCCCTTCGTTGGCGGCGGCGAAAAGGATGACCATTTCGTCGTGAGTTCGCGCACTCGCATCCGCTTGCATGGAGGAGGTGGTGTACTGGCCCGCCACGGCGGACCCCCACGAATTCGTGTGAACGCGGCTGCCGTTGGCCCAAGCGAGTTTGAACAGGTCGTCAAGGTTGTTGGGTATGCCCAGCAGCTTCTCCTCGCCGTTGTGGGTGGTGGCGATGGAATGCACCAGCAAGTGGGCCTCGGGCGCTGCGCCAATGATGGCACCGTTGCTGTGGGTTCCGTCGCCGAGCACGGACCCTGCCACGTGAGTGCCGTGGCCGTGATGGTCTTCCGCATCGTCTCCGCACGGGCTCAGGCTGAGCGAAGCGCAGGTGGAAGCCGCCGGTGGGAACGAAAGGATGCCGGTGATATGATCCCGGAAATCCGGATGCATGTTGGAGTTGTTCACGCCGTTATCCAAGCCCGTGTCGGCCACGGTGACGATGACGCCGCTTCCGTCCAAACCCGACCAAGTCGCATCGATGTTGGCCATGTTGGTGCTGTCCCAGGTGTCGTCGACGTTCATGACCTCAATGCCCACGGAGTTCATGATTTCGAAGAACGGACGGGGTTCCACCCATTCAATCTCTTCCTGTTGCACCAGCCAGCCAAGGCTGTCGGGGGTCAACGCCATGGTGGCGAATCGCCCGCTGTGGGAATCAAGAGCAATCCCGCTTCGGTGGTTGAGTCCCTCGGGCAAGGTTTCGCCAGAAAGGACGACGTTCACCACGGCCCCTTCCTGATTAACGAAGGGGTTCGGAGCCACCATCTCAAAGCCCAGCAAACCACGAACGAGGTCGGTTTGCACCTTGTCGGTGACGTCCATGGCGGCCAAGCCCACGACGTTGAGTTGCGCCAAGGCGGCGGGCGTGGTGGCGCTCACGTCGCAGTGGAAACTGGCCGGGGGCATGAAGGAATAGCAGTCAATGCCGGCGGCTGCAAGGTCGAGGAACCAATCGCTGGGCACCGGGTAGGTGTGGCCGAGGATGTGAAACCCTTCCACCCGCTGTTGCCCCGTTTCCTCGGTCCAATCGCTGGGAGCGATGAGGCCGACGTCGCGATAGAGCAGGTGCGTCGTACTGGCGGTTTGATCGGGGCTCACCCACCCGTGTTGGGCTGCGTCCGACGGTGCGATGTTCAATTGCTCCAGCCATGTCAAGGCGGCCTCGGTGTCGGTGCTGGACGATGCCTCCGATGGTTGAGCAAAGGCCATCGGTGAGAGGACTTGAACCAAAAGAAGGGCAATGAACACGCCGGTTGTTCGACGTCGATGGCTCTGCATGGCTTCTTCCAGCCCGGGGAACCTCATCAAGCATTGGTTGAACGGTCAGGTCCCACGGTCGCATGGCGAGGGTTCAAGAGTCTCGGTCCTCGGCAGGGAGTCATGACGGCGGCCCACGCAGCAAAAGCCGGCGGCGACAAGATGTCCCCTGAGGACATCAACGGGAACGCTGACGTGCTGGGCAAGCAAATATGGCGCATCGTCCCGTACGCCAAAAAATACCCGGGCCGTGTCCTCACGGGGATTTTTGCCAACGCTGCTGCCCGCTTTTTTGACCTGATGCCGTTTGTGGCCATCGGATTGGCGGTGGATTACTTCACGACGGACGTCCTCTCCGGGCCGGCCGTCATCCAAGACTTGGTCACGACCGTTCACAGCGACCCAGCCGTCGGTTACGGCGTCATCATCTTTCTCGGGTTTCTGTGTCTGGCGATCTTCCAAGGCATCTCGGAGTACTCGTGGCAAACGCTGGGCTACAACATCCAACACGACCTTCGCATGGACGCCACCCGCTCCCTCATCGCCATGGAGGCCTCGTATTACGACCTGAGACAAACCGGCCAGATCATGTCCGTGCTGTCAAGCGACGTCAACCAACTCGAAGACGTGGTGTCGGACTCGTCAACTTCCATCATCCGTATCTTCGTCACCTTCGGCACCGCCTTCCTCATCCTCGTGCTGATGTCCTGGAAACTCGCCGCTGTGTTGTTCACGCCCATCCTCTTCATCGTCCCCGCCGTGTACTGGTTTTCGACCCGTGTCCAGCGCAAATACAGAAAGCAGCGAGAATCCACCGGCGACATCCACGCCGTGCTCGAGAACCTCATTTCGGGCATCGCCGTCGTTCAGGCGTACAACGCTGAACAGTGGGAAGCCGACAGGGTTGCTGCTGAATCCGGGTCTTACAGGGACCAGGCGATGGGCGCCAGTGCCGACCGCAACCGATTCATTCCCATGATTTACGCCGTCGCAGGTGTCGCCTTCGGGTTGTTGACGACCGCCGGCGGGTACTGGGCCAGCCAAGGCGAAATCACCACCGGGCAACTCGTCACCTTCTTGCTCATCAGCACGCGAATGACCATGCCGATGTTCATTTTTGGCATCCTCGTCAATCAACTCCAGCGCGGCGAAGCCGCTGCACGGCGCGTCTTTGCTGCCGTCGATCTCGAACCCACCATCGTCGACGAAGACGACGCCGTGGCGCTTGAAGGTGGCATCAAAACCGTCGAGTTCAACGATGTCTACTTCACCTACCCCAACACGACCATCAAAGTGCTGAACGGCATTTCGTTCAAGGTGAACGAAGGCGAGTTCCTCGGCGTGATGGGCCACACCGGTGCTGGAAAAACCACGATCCTCAAACTGTTGATGCGCTACTACACGCCGGACAGCGGCGAGGTCTTGGTGAACGGACGGCCCATCACGGACTACACGCTGCATTCCCTGCGCGAAGCCATCGGCTTCGTCAGCCAGGACCCCTTCCTGTTCTACGGTTCGGTCAAGGACAACGTCATCTACAATCAGGAAGCGACGGACGCCTCCTTGGAAGAAGCTCTACGGATGGCGGGGGCGTGGGAGTTCGTTCAGGAACTCGAAAACGGGATTGAGACCCTGGTCGGCGACCGGGGCGCCATGCTAAGTGGTGGGCAGCGGGCCCGCATTTCACTGGCACGAGCGCTGCTCAAGGCGCCCAGTTTGCTCATTCTCGATGAAGCCAGCAGTGCGTTGGACGCCGAAACCGAACGTCGAATCCAAGAGAACCTGCTCTCCTCGGGCAAGGAACGCGGTACCATCGCCGTGGCTCATCGTCTCAGCACGATTCGAAACGCCAACGAAATTCTCTCCATGGTTGACGGTGCCATCGTCGAGCGTGGCTTGCACGACGACTTGGTCGCCTCGGGCGGCGTCTACGCCAGTCAGTGGACGATTCAAACCGGCGACATGGCCGGCCTGTGATCACGCCGTCGTTTCACGGCGCAACAGCACCAGGTTGGTGATGGCGAGCACCAACACGGCACCCGACAACCACATCGGCATCAGCGGGACTTGGTCGTAGGGCAGGCGGAAGATGTCCAGCAGCGATTCACCGCGGCTGAACGTGCCGCCCAGCGACGCCGTCATCAACACCAAGCCGACCGCACCGAGACCACCGAGTGTTTGCCAGCGTCGGCCGGTGCGATGGAGCCACACGTCGTGTCCTTGCCTCCGTCGTGCAAGAAGCACGCCCAGTGCCAAACCCAGCGCTGCTGATGCCAGCAACATCTTGTTGATGAGGACGGGATGGTCGATGCCGTCGCCGGGGCTCGATTGGATGCCAGTGATGATGGCAAACGGCATGGCCACCAACCCGAAGGCAAGCGCAAAATGGGCCACGTGGTCGACCAGGGACAGGTGTCGCGAGTTGACCAACCACCCGTGGCTGGCCAAACCCGCCATGAGGAAGGCGACACCCGCCATGGCGAACGAGCCGACGGCGAGTTCCGTCGCCACCACGTGGAGCGTGGCTGCCGACACCATCAGAGGTCCACCTCGCTGTCAAACATCACCGAATCAAATTCGGTCGCTTTACCCGGTGAGCGCCGCTGGAGCGACAAGAAGCCGGCCATGAACGCCAGCACCATCGCAAAGGACTGCAGGTAGGCTGCGTTTTCATCCACCGTCCACGAAGGGTTCTCGCTTTGGAGGGTGAACCACGGGGTCGCTTGCTCCGGCCCTTCCCCGGTCAGGTGCGCTCGCCACTGAATCGCCACGGGTTGAAGCGTGGCCGGGAGTTCGAAGGTCCACGCCTCGCCTTCGCCGATGACGGTCACGTCCGTGCTTTCGCCGTTGGCCAAACGCCACTCAACTCGCACTGCGTCCACGTCCACCGTTTGCATCACCACGGTCGTGGTGGCACCCACATCTCGGAGAACGGGTGGCTCAAAGTCGGGGCCGAGGCGTGGAAGGTTCTCGGGCACCGGGCGCACCTCAACGCTGGCCGGCACGGCGGAGGCGCCAAAGAACGGCGCTTCACTGCCGTCTTCCGTCCCGTGGTGGATGGCGCCGTAGAGAAGGTGTTGACCGCTCGGAGGCGCACGGAGGGTCCACTCCACCGTGTGTTCGGTTTGCCCGGTGTTGATGCGAGCTTCGACGTAGTTTTCGGTGCCTCCTTCGCTGTTGGAAACGACGGTCCAACCCGCATCGGCCGGCGTATCGCCGGCCCCCGAGAGGTCGGACAGCAGGAAGATGCCCAGCAGACCGCTGGTCGTGGTTTCAATGTTGGAAACGGTGATGGAGACGCTGGTGAGCAGGCCTTCGTAGGCCACCTCGGGGCCGTCCACCTCAACGGTAGCCGCTGAAGATCGGTTCATGTCGGCGTCGCCGTGGCAGGCACCACCGCATTGTGCGTCAAACGTGCCCGACCCGACGCCGTTGGGGTTGGCCGAGCCCAGCGTGGGCAGCACGAGGAGCAGAGCGACCACGATGAAGACGGTGCTTCGCCTCACGACGATTCACCTCCTCGGCGTGAAAGCACGGGAAGAACGAGCAAGGCCAGGACGATAAGACCGCCCAAGGCATAACCCAGGCCGGTGGCCGGCCCAGGCTCTTCGACGACCACGTCGGTGAGCGTGGCTGAAATTGTATCACTGCCACCGATGAAGGTCCGCTCGTCGTTGAACGGCTGAACCGTGTAGTGGGCGGTGCCGCTCATCGGCGGTTGGTCCTCGTAGGAACCAACGTCCGTGGTGGCGATGATGACACCGTCGCGGAGGATGTTGTAGGTCACCGCATCACCCGTCCACCTCCACGTCAATCGGACATCGCCGCGGTCATCGGTGAACACCTCAAGGTCTCGAATGGACGGGCCGATTTTGAGGCTGAGCGAGACCGTCGTTTCGTTGGTTGCACCGTGTTCGTCAATGACCGTGAGGGTGACGTCCGTTGGTGACTTCAACACCAAGGCCAGCGTTTCTCCCGCTGCGGTACCGCCATCCCACGACCATTCAAATCGGCTCAAGGTGCCGTCGGGGTCCGTCGATGCAACGGCGGACAACACGGTGGTCTCGTTGAACCACACGTTGGACGAGACCTGCTCGATGGTCGCTGTGGGTTGAAGGTTCACCAGTGTAATCAGCGACTCAACTTCACCGCTGGTCGCCTTCCCGTCGTCTGCCACGACGATCAAACGCCACGTTTGTTCGGGGGCCAATCGCTCTGAGGACACCATGGTGGCGTTGGTCAGCCCTGCATCGCGGAACCCGTTTTTGTACCAGGTCGTTCCGACCTCAACGAGGTCGCCGTCCGCGTCGTCAATCGTGATGGAGGGCACCAAATCATCGAGCGCCGTCGGTGCTTCCGGCCAGGTGATGCTGACCTGTGGCGGAGCGTTGACCACGACAACGGTCGGTGAAGTCGCCTCGGTCTGTGTGAGGCCGTCGGCCACCGTGACCACGGCGTACCACGCATCGCCTCGCGTCAATGCAGCGGCGGGCAAGGTGTCGGTGGTGTGAGCGCTCTGCAACCCGTCGTTCAGGTACCAACGGACGCTTTCCACCGTCGTGGTGTCGCCGTCCGCATCCGAAGCGTTGAGGACCATCACCAGGTCATCGAGGGCGGTGAACGTAGGGGACACCAGTGAAACGCTGACCTCCGGAGCGGCGTTTTCGATGCTCACGATGGCCTCGACCGCAACACCCCACGCGTTTCCGTCGTTGGCCTGAACGGCCACCGTCCATGCCTCACCGCGCACGGTGAACGAAGCCGGAAGCGGGTTCAATCCGTCTGCCTCTGGCACGTGGTTGCCGTCGAGCGACCACATCAGCACCGTTTCGACCACGTCATCGCCCTCGGGGTCCGTCGCCGTCCAAGAGACGGACAGGTCGTGCTGCGTCGTGGGGTTGGCCGGTGAAATTGTCAGGTCGGTGATGATTGGCCCTTGGTTGTCCGACCCCACCGTGATGGCGGGCGATTCGGTCCACTCCGACAGGTCGGTGCCGTCCGAGGCACGAACCTGCACGGTCCAGACGTCCCCAACGCGTGTGGCCACGGCGGGGAGCGTCATGGCGTCGTCGAGCGAGTTCACTTGGACCCCGTCAAGCATCCAGCGGACGTTGGTTGAGGTGATGCCATCGCCATCAACGTCGCTGGTTTGGTAGGTGAAGCTCACGTCATCGTTGGTGTCCGGTGCTTCGTCGCTGACGGCGAGGTTGAGAACATCGGGCGCTCGATTGGCGACGGTCACCGTGGGCGAGGAGACGGGCGTTCCGTCGTCGATGCCGTCAGAGGGCGTGACCACAGCATGCCACGCCTCACCTTTGTTGGTGGCCGAGGATGGTAGAACGGTCGTGGTGTGGCCGGGCTGTACGGCTCCGTTTCGGTACCAGGCGATGGTCGTTCCGCTTTCGGGATCTCCGTCGTCGTCGCTGTACGTGTAGGACAGGGTGAGGGCGTCGGTCGTGTCGGCATCGATCGGCGTGAGCAACACATCGCTGGCCACGGGGTCGTTGTTGGTGGACACCTCTTCGGAAAGGGTGATGCTGTAGGTGTCGTAATCATCACCGCTGGTCCCGCCGTTGCCGTTGCCTGACAGGACGGCGAGTTTGAACAACACGCTCCCGGAACCCGAGGCGGGGGCCGTCCAGTCCATCGTCCAGGTGCTCGTTCCCGGCGAATAATCGTGCGTGGCTTGGCGACCGTTGGAGGCCACTTGTGTGTTGGCATCGCCGTTGCTCAGTGTGCCACGGTTCACGTCGAGATTGAATCCTCCGGTTCCGGGCGACGTGCTCATGCCGACGGTCAGACTGTAGGTCGTTAGGGCTGTGTAGGTGGATGGCAAACCCGACAGCACCGGCGTGACACCACCCGAACCGCCGTGGCAACCGCAGCCGTTGGAGGAATTGAATCGGCCCCCGCTGTTGGCGTTGACTTGGCCGAGGGGCACGAGCAGCAACAAGAAGAGGAGCGCGATGGCACCGACCTTCCTGTTCATGCGCCTAACATGGCCACCCGTCCTTTTCATTCTTCGTCTGACCGGCACCAATCACGGAGGTGTTTCCTCTTCACCCCGAACCAGGCGGTCAACGTAGGTGATGACGGCTGAGATCAGCAGGAAGAGGGGAATGCCGAGGATGAGAGCCCACACCCCGATGGTCAACCCTGCCATGCGGACGTCGTCAAACACCTCGCCGACGATGATGATGAAGCCAACCATGATGATGCGACCCAACACCAACAACGGCCGAACGGAGTTCCATATGGCGCTGGCGTCCGTCGCATGGTCCGGTTGGTCCAACGCTGAGAGCCGTTCAGCGAGCGTTGGACGCGCCATGGGTGGCTTGGACCTCTGTGCGACCATCAACGTTCGCCAGCGTTAGCGGAGCAGGGCGGCCTTTGCGAGCGTTGTCCGTCAAGCGGTCCGCACACGGTCGTCAATTTGCGAGCCTTCACCGGCCCGTCCGCCGGTTCGGCGGATTTCTCGCCAGGCCTTGATGACACCTTGCCCGTAGGCCCACTGAGCGAGGAAGACGAACAGCGGCGCCAAGAACACGGTGCCGACGGAGCGATGGGGCGACGTCCCGATGGCCGCTCCGAGCCACGAGATGCCGATGTAGGCGCACACGAGACCCAGCGGAATGTGGAAGGCG
This sequence comes from Methanobacteriota archaeon, assembly GCA_002725275.1. The sequence continues at coordinate 12,430 of PBOE01000040.1, read as the reverse complement.
ACTCGCGCAGCGTTCCAGTCACCGCTCAACGTGAACCACAGGTCGGCAGCAGCGCCGCCCGAGAGGCCACCGTACACCATGGCGGCCAAGGCGAGAACCACCAAGGGCGGGAAGAAACCGATGGCGGTGTGGGACCACGTCGCAATTTCAGGCCAGCGTTTGTTGGCCACCATGCGGGTGTAACCGTAGTTTCGCATCTGCTTCATGTACGGCTTGAACGGTCGTCGTCGTCGGTGCGGCATAACGTTGGAAGGGTCGATGAACAACTTGTGGCCCTTGCGTTGAATTTTGGCGTCGAGGACGACGTCTTCAGCGCCGATGCACCCCTCTTCGAAGAAATCCACTTCCCGCAGGTTCGCCATTCGGTGAGCGCAGTTCACGCCCGGGTTGTGCGTGATGGGTACGAGTTCGCCTTTGGGTTGAGCACCGTAGCGGGTGCCGGCGGTCATGAACTTCGTGCAGAACGCCACGTCGGCGCACTTGGCTCCGAACGGGTCGTCGTCGGGGGCGAAGTTGGGTCCGCCCACCGCCCCGACCTCGGGGTTGTCGAACCAGCGCACCAGTTTGGCCACCCAGTCCAAGGGGGGCACGGTGTCGTCGTCGGTGAAGAGCACGAGGTCGTGGTCCATCTGGCGCAACGCAAAGTTGCAGGCGTCGGCACGGTTGCGGGAAGGGTCGTCAATCCACGTGGCGCCGTGCTTTTCGCAGACCGCCTTGGTGTGGTCTTTGGATTTGGAATCAGCGATGATGAGCTCAAAATGCGGATAGGTTTGCTTGCCGAGACGCTCGAGGACGATGTCGAGTTCGTCGGCGTTGTTGATGGTGGGGATCAGCACGGCCGTTTTGTACGGCGTGCCGTCTTCTTTGAGTAAAACGGGGACCGTCTCACCTTCGCCCATGGGACAGGCGACACGCCCGCCTCATAAGAAATCAAGGTTGAAATGAAAAAATCTTACCGTGCGCGGAGAACAAGTCCAAGGATTGGAACCGCGCACGAACGCGTCCGTCCATGCTTGCGTTTGTGCTAAGTTCATAAGCCGTCGCGGGGGCCTTTTGCGTAGAGAGGGATGAACTCATGTTGAACGTCACGGCCCGACAGGACTTGATGAACAAAATTGTAGAAACTCTGGGCGTGGTCGTCGAGGACGCACGCTTCGAGTTCAAAGAAGACAAAATGCAGGCGACCGTCGTGGACGCCTCGCACGTGGCGATGATCGACATGAAGGTCGACGCCGCTGCTTTTGACACCTGGGAAATCGAGGAAAACGACCTCGCCTTGGAACTTCGAAAGGTCAAGGAACTCATCAGCCTCGGCGGGGCCGACGACCTCATCGAAATGGCCTACACCAAGGATTCCGGTGTCCTCACGCTCAACCTCGGGAAGATCGACCGAAACATCCGCCCCCTCGACCCGAGCACCGTGAACTCGCCCAACCTGCCCAACATCGACATTCCCTCCTCCATTGAAATCAACGGGGCTTCCCTCGCCCAAGCCCTTCGAGCTGCCAAGCAGGTGGGGGACTTGGTCAACTTCAGCATCGACGGTAATTCCTTCACCGTTCACGTGCAGGGTCAAACCGATTCGGTCACGGTCAGTTTCTCCAAGGACGAACTCGAGTCGCTCAACTGTTCCAAGCCTGCACGCAGCCAATACTCGCTGACCTACCTCGTGCCGCTGTCCAAGGTGTTTGGCTCCCTCGGCACCGTCAAGTTGGGCTTTGGCGAGAGTTTCCCGCTGAGCCTCGAGTTCACCTTCAACGACGGCGCTGGCGAAGTGCTCTACTTCCTGGCACCCCGGGTTGAATCCGATTACTGATTCAGTATTCTCGCCAACCGTTGCCGCACTCTTTGCAGGTCAGCATTCGAGTTTCCGGTTCGTCAGAGGAACGGGTCTGTTCGAGATAGGCGTAGACTTCCACGCAATCGCACTTCGGACACATGTAGTCCCCCGTGGTCAAGATGCCCTGCATGTTGTCCGAGTCCTTGATGACCTCGTAGTCGCGGGATTCGACCTTGGTGCTGGAGGTGGCCTTGGAAAGGTCGACTTCCTTGCCCCCAATCTTGGTTTTGACATTTGCAGGTCCCTTGTAGCCGCACTTGTAGTTCGTGCAGGAGATGTCTCCGGAAGGAGTAGGGAACGATAAGGTTCCACACTGGGGGCAAAACATGGGTTACCCTGCGAATTCGGCTATTTAACCCCTACCGCAATCCGGCCATACACGGCTTTCATGTGTGCAGACATCGGCCTTCGGCAAGGGCAAGGGTCAAAATCAACGGCGTGAAGGGCAGGCTATGTGGTTGTGGTACGACTGGCAAGCCGCCGCCGTGGCCGACGAGCACGGGCACCTCGTTGACGTCATGCGGTGGGACGGTCATATGACCGAGCACGCCGTGGTGGAACGCCTTCGCCTCATCGCCTCAGGCCATCCAATTCGAGAGGCGGTTGCCCTTCAGGAGCGATTCCCGGAGGCCACGCTGTGCGTGCACGGTGACCCCCAACTTCCCGAGGCCGAATGGCCCACCCCGTCCGCTGACCAGCAAGCGCTGGCCGATGCCGCTGCCCTGCGTTTGGCGGTGGAGGGGGTCCAAGCCGCTGCCAGCGACCCCGACCGACGCCTGGAGCACCTCGTTCGTGGAAGCGATGAGCTTCGCGCCAGCCACTTGACCATGGAAGCCCGCCTCATCGAGTGGGCCGGTCTCTTCTTCCCGATGAGCGTCGTGGTTGACCGAGCCGCCTACGTTCGCACGGTGGCGTCCAGTGAAACACCGGCCGACTTCGCAGCGGCCATGGACGTGGACGTTCCAGCCGAATTGCCATCGGACGGTGAATGGCGGTCCCTCCGAGAATGGGCCGAGAGCACGGCCGGTGCCAACGCCCGCCTTGACCGGATGGAGCACGCCCTTCGGCAACTCACGACGACGCACTTGCCCTCGGTTTCCGCACTTGTTGGCCCCCTGCTGGCGGCTCGCTTGTGCGTCGAGGCTCACGGACGGGCTCGCCTCGCTCGACTGCCGTCAGGGACGGTTCAAATCCTCGGGGCGGAGAAGGCGTTCTTCCACCACCTCAAAACCGGCGCACCCTCGCCCAAGCACGGTCATATTTTCATGCACCCGTGGATCAGCCGGTCCCCCCGATGGGTTCGAGGAAAAATCGCTCGAATGTTGGCCGGAAAAATCAGCATTGCTGCCAAAGTCGACGCCTTTGAGGGCGAGGCTTGGGGCGAGGAAGAGGTGGCAAAGGTAGAGCAGCGCGTGAACGACCTCCTTGAGGCCAACAAGCAACCACCGTCCCGTCGCTGAGGTTGAGAACATGGGCGGCGGGAAGAAGCGACGTCAGCGGGGACCGCAGCAACTGTCCTCAGCCGTTCGGTTGGACCGGCGTGCCCTATGGACACGCAACGCCGTTCCCGGTAGCGCCGTCTACGGGGAGTCACTTCGGAAATTCTCAGGCAAGGAGCACCGGCGATGGGACCCGAACCGGTCGAAACTTGGTGCGGGCATGTTGCGAACCCAACACGACCCGGCGCGTCTCTTGCCTGAGCAAGGCAGCACGGTGCTCTACCTCGGTGCCGGTCACGGCACGTCGGTGAGTCACCTCTACGACCACCTGTGCGGGGCCGCCAACCGGTTCGGTGGTCGGCTGGTGTGCGTCGATTTGGCTCCCCGTTGCCTTCGTGATCTGACCTTCATGGCCGAGCAACGGCCGGGGTTGGTTCCGGTCCTTGGCGACGCCAGAAAGCATGCAGCCTGGGGCGTATTGCTGCCCAACAAGGTGCCGTGGTTGTTTCAGGACGTGGCTCAGGCAGGGCAGGTGGACATCTTTCTCGCTGCTTGCCGGCGCTTTTTGCAGCCGGGGGGCACGGGCTTGCTCTCGCTGAAAGCGGCCAGCGAACGGTGGACGGGCGAGGGGGAGAACGCCCTTTTCGCTGACGTCGAACAGACGCTTCATGCCGCTGGTTATGCGGTCGAGGAAGTCATCGAATTGACCGGGTACGAGGACAACCATCGGCTGTTCGTCGTTCGCTCCAAGGAGGTCTGACGCTGCCTGAACTTCCTGAGGTTGAAACCGTGCGTCAGGGGCTGATGCAGGGCATGCAAGGCAAAACCTTCGAGGACGTGTTGATTCGACGTGAGGGGCTTCGCTACCCCTTTCCGGACGACCTCGCTACCCTCGCAGGAACGACCGTCGCCGGCATTCGCCGACGTGCAAAATACCTCCTCATCGACCTTGACGACGGGCGTGTTTTGCTCTCCCACCTCGGGATGAGCGGCCGCTATACGCTGTTCGACAGCGACGAGGCTTCCGCTGCCAAACCCCTGTTGCAAACCGTCAACGGCGGTGTTCCCGTTTCTTCTTTTGGCGACGCAACGGGCCACGGTGGGAAGCACGACCACCTCGAATTCATTTTCACCGACGGCTCTCGCGCCGTCTACACCGACCCGCGTCGATTCGGCATCATCGACCTCTTTCCGTCCGAGGCGGAAGACGAGCACAAGCTGCTGGCCTCCCTCGGCCCCGAACCGTTTGACCCGTGGGACGCTCGGGCGTTAGCGGAACGGTTGCGTGGACGGAAAACGGCAATCAAACTGGCGCTTCTCGACCAGAAAGTGGTGGTCGGCGTGGGTAACATCTACGTTTGCGAATCCCTTCATCGGGCCGGGATTTCCCCGCGTCGAGAAGCGGGCGGTTTGGTACGAAAAAACGGAGCGCCCACCGCACGTCTGGAAGACCTTGTCAGCCACATCAAGGACGTCATCAACGAAGCCATCGAGGCCGGTGGTTCAACCCTGAACGATTTTGCGAACGTGGACGGAACGCTGGGTTACTTCGCCCATCGGTTTGCGGTCTACGGTCGAGAAGGGCAACCTTGCGAAAAGGCGGGATGCGGTGGCGTGATTCGTCGCATCGTCCAAAGCAACCGTTCGACGTTTTTCTGTTCATCGTGCCAGCGCTGATCAGAGGTTGAACAACACGCTGGCAGCAAAGCCCCAGAGGACCAGAGCCGTCAGGCGGTGGATGAAGGCGGCTCGGTCTTTCAAACGGTCAAGCCAGGGGGTTCCGGTCAGCACCAGGGCCACGAGCAGGTACCAGAGGGCGTCAATGGTCATCCCGAGGAGACCAACGGCGGTTTTGGAGAGCAGGTTCATGTCGGGCTGGAGAACCTGGGCCAGCACAGCCACGAGAAACAAGGCGATTTTTGGATTGAAGAAGGCGATGGCAAACCCTTCAGCAAACCCCTGCGCACCCGAGCCGGTGTCCTCACTGAACAGTGCGTCGTGGTTGGCGTTCCACATCGACCAGCCGTACCACGCCAGCAAGCCACAACCAACGAGTTGCAAACCGGTGAAGACGTTGGGGGCCTCCTCGAGCAGAACGATGAGACCGAACACGGCCAAGCCGGCGTAGACGCCGAACCCCAGACCGTGGCCTAAGGCGCACATCACGCCTTGACGGCGACCGCCGATCATCGTGTTGCGAAGAACCACCATCAAACTCGGGCCCGGAGAGATGGCGCCGAGCGTGAACACCGTGGTCGCCGCCAGCAGCACGTCCCAAGCCACGGGGTCCATGCCTTGCCCAGGCGGTCAAGGCGTTAAGGTTGGGCCCGGGCTCAGAGCAGGTAGAGGGTGACGCCCTTTCCGGTTTTCCGCTCCTTCTCGGCCGCAGCAAATTCGAGGCTCCATCGGAGCATGGAGGCGTTGGCTTTTCGCTGGCTGACCACGCGAAGGTAGGCTGACTGCAATGCACCGATTGAGGGAGTTGTGCCGTGTTGGTTCTCCATGTATGTGCCATCACCGTTCACGCACTTAAATGTTGTTTCTCGTGCATCATGCCCGCATCAGACGAATTTTCTGACCAAATCGGGACAATATTTACCGGAATCTTGTAAGAAGGTGCAATAATCAAAGCGCTTTGATTTTGTGCGAGGTGGCCGAACGGTCGGGTGGATTCGTCCGGCGTCGATGGACGCTGAACGAGGTGGGTCCACGAGGTTGCTCGTGGGCCGGTGCATGATCGGACTGGCGATACACTCGATAGCCGCCGGCGGTGATCATTTGGTGTCGTTGAGGAAACACCACGCCGGCCTTTTCCAGTTCACGCTGGGCTCGCAGGGTTGAGGTGCTGGCGGTTTTGGCTCGGGCGGCCAGGGCTTTGAGACCAAAACTTCGTGCGATTTCCGCTTCTCTGAGGTTTTCCTCCCCTTTCCATGCACGCCGCTTCTTCCCTTTCTTCTTCCTACGCGTGTCGATGCGTTCGAACCATCGGTCGCAACGGAGGGTGGGCTGCTTCACGCATCGGAACGTTGTGGCTTCCACGGCGGCCAAGCCGGGCGCCACGTGGTTGTAGGCGCCCACGTCCATGCCGACCCAGGCGGGTCGCCCGTCGGGCAGAAGATCCTCAGAAAACGCCACGTCGCCTGCCTCGCCGAGTTTGGTCGTCGTGGTGTGCCCGAAAAACACGGTGCGTGCTGGATCAACGGTGCCTTCGTGCTGGAACCATTCTTTGCGAATCCACAGGAGTTCCTTTTCCCCCTGCATGTCAAGCGGCATCCTCGGGTCGTATCCGGCGTGGACAAAGCGATGGTGGTCGAGGACGATTTGGGTTGGAAGCGTGTCCAGCCACATGAAATCCTCAGCCATCTGGCGCTTGGCTTCGTACAAATCACCGTTGGCCTGAACGATGTAGGACGCGTAGGTGGATTTGCCGCCTCGCTTCATCCAGGGCTGCCATGCTTCGAAGGAACCGTCGGGTTGGACGCACTGAATCGCCATGTGTTCGTGATTGCCTTTGATGCAAATCACCTGCGGGTGGGTGCGAAGGAGGTGAACGAGGCCGGCCGAGTTTGGCCCGCGGTCAATCATGTCGCCGAGGCACACCACCCTGTCCTCGGGTTTGAGGTTCAGGCGGTGAAGCAGTGCCCTGAAGGTCGCCAAATGACCGTGGATGTCGCCGAGGATGAAAATGCGATGCCCGTCCTCGAGACGTGCCTGCAAATCGGCTTCGAGCGAGGGGTCGCGCAGCGATGGTCCGAGAGGGAGATTCAACTTGCAAGTCAAGCTGTTCACCGAAGGGACGGTCCCTTCGGACAACCGTTGTTTGAATCCCTATATCTTCTTCCCCCCGGAGAGGGGGGTCAAGGGCCGGTTTTCCGACCTTTGGTGGAAGATGGGGCTCACTCTTCGGCCGTGGCTGCCTCAGCCTCTTCACCAGAAGCGCCGTAATCCTTGGCCTCATCCTCGTCGGAGGCGTTGGCAGCGCCAACCATGCCGAGGCCGATCATGGCGATGCCGCCCACCCAGAACAGGAGGGTGACATAGTCAATCCAGGAGTCAAAGTTCGTCCAGTACGTCATCTTGTCTTGGTTCTGAACGATGGAACTCTCCATGGTCTCGGCGTCATCGTCGGCGATCATGGACGAGGATTGAATCTCGAACACGGGGTCCAGGTCGGCCATCGTTGGCGTGCTGGCTTGGTCCGTGTGGGCTCGGTTGTCGAGGTAGAAGGTGTTCGTTGAGGAACCGGCGATGATGAGGCCGGAGAGTTGCTCTGCCTTCATGTCGATCTCCGTGGAAAAGTACACGGGGAGAGCGCCGGGCGTGGCGTCCAGCAGGGTGTAGGTTTCCATCAGGTTCGCCTGAATGCTTCGACCGGGAGCGTCTTGGGTCGCTTGGTACTCGTAAACGGGGATGCCCTTGACCGTACCTTCACCCGTGCGTTCAACGTCGGCAATGACGTAGCCGCTCACGTCAACCTTGTCGTCGGTGCCCGTGAGGAATCCACCCGTGGTACCCGCAAGGGACTCGGGGGTGATGAGGCCGTAGGTCGCCGCCGCCATGTCGTTGTTGCGCCACGACAGTTGGTCCGAACCGTCCTCGAGCAAGGTCTCGCCCTTGTCGCATCCTGCAACTTCACCGGTGCACACGGTGTAGTTCGTGCCGTCACCGTTGGCGATGCTGTCCGAGCCGTAGTAGGTGGCGTTGCTCTCCAGCGACGACCAGCCCACGCTCATGTCCATTGGGTTGCCCGTGGCGAGGAAGGCGTTGACGGGGTCGTGCCAGCCGATGAGCCAGTTGTTGAACGACTGCGTGAGGTAAGGCGTCGTGCCGAAGCTGGACATCAAGTAGCCGGGCACAAAGGAATCCGACGTCGTTCCATAAATGGGGCCCATCATGAAGCCTCGCAGTGCGGTGGCAGCGTTGGTGTCGATGCCGTAGAGGGCGCCGATGGTGGCGGCGTCCCAGACCATGGGCGTTCCAGCCTCCATGGTAGCGAAGTTGATCGGCGGGGTCATGCCGGCCAGCTCACCGTAAATGAACAGGCTCGCACCGGTGCGGGTCGTCAAGCCGAGCGGTCCGTAGAGGATGTTGGCGGATTGCTCTTGGGCGAGGTCGACAGGCTCGTTGCCAAACAGCTCGCTCCAAGCACCGCCCATGTTCAGGGAGCGATCCAGGTAGGGGTCGCCCACAGGGCTGGCTGCACCGAAGGTTTGGTTGACGAATTGCTCAGCGTTCATGGTGCCAACGCCGCCCAGCAGGCCGAGTTGGGCAGAGGACTGCGAGGTGGCCCAGCCGGCGACCCAACCTGCCACAGCGCCGTACTGCTCTGCGGTCATGTTGTAGGCGGTCATCACGTCGACGGCTTCCATGCCGAGGAAGGCGACCATGCCGAAGGAGGTGCCTTCAGCGTTCGTGGCGACAATGCCCGTGGGGGTGTCGGTCATGTGGCCGGCGGTCATCAGACCAACGGCGTTCACGCCGGTCATGTCAACGCCAACAAGGTTGTGGAGTCGCATGGCGAGGTCGTCGTTGTCCGTGAGGTTGGCGTCAGAACCGCCACCGTAGGCCTGGAAGCTGGCCCCGACCGTTGCGTACATGGCCCAGTCTCGAACAAAGGTCGTGTAGAAATCGGGCGTGGTAGCGTCGGCCATGGCAAGGTAGCCGTAGGTGCTGGCTCGGGCCATCACGGTGGAGTTCGAGGGGTCGGCAAACACGTCAGAGATCATCATCTCAGGGGCGCCAAGACCCATGAAGGCCACGGAGCCGAGCGGCGTCATCAACGAGATGTTGAAGTTCGGGTCGGCTGGGTGGGACGTGCCGGTCATGGCGGCGTCGAGGCTGCCCTCGGAAAAGGCAGCACCTGAATCCATAACGGAGGTGAGGTTGGCGTCGTTGTTCATCATCTTGATGCCCATACCGGTATCGGACTGTGCAAGTGCACCTTGGCCACCGTTGGCCCACATGTGGCAGGGGATTTGGGTGTCCAATGCACCATCCCCGTNCANGTCNGCCATGCACATGNCGCCNACGNNGGCGGTNCCGGCNTGNGTGGTGTTCATGTCCTGAAGGACCATTTGCACGGCGAACCCGACCTTGGTNAGGTCCATGATGCCGTTGAGGGCCATGCCCGTAGCACCGATGACTTGGGCCTGGAAGAGGATGTTGAGTTGGGTGACCTCGGTGTCGCAGGAGACGACGCTGTCGGCAGCACACTCAAAGGTCTTCACGGCGTTGTAGGTGAGTTCACCAGCAGCCGCATCGTAGTTGTTGATGGTGCGAGTGGTGGTGATGTCGTAGGTGAAGGGCCCGACCTTTTCGGTGATGGGTTGTTCCTCGCCCGCCATCACCTCAGCGAGGTTGGTGATGTCCCAGGCGTAGTAGTCGCGCTGGGCGGTGGAGGAGGCCCATTCCTCCTCGGCTTCGGTACAATCGTCGTTGGCGCAGATCGTGTCCTTGGTGTAGGACGCAAAGGTGTCTTCGACCGCATCCTCGACGGCACCGGTGGCCAGCGGGGAAAGGGCAGCAACGTTCAACAGGACCAGAACGATTCCGGCCANCAGCATGTTTCGGGGTGACATTAGGGTTGTCATGCAATGAACCTCGGNTCGTTGAGGTTATAACGATGCACCCGTTAGTGGCTCTTTTTGCGTGTTTTCAAAGGATTCGGGTGCGCCACGAGAGGTTCATCGTGCGGAACGGAGTGAGTGTACAAACAGGGGNTGGAGCCACTGTCGNCGCTNANNAGANNCCGTANTGCATGATCACGCCCATCANTAAACCCATCAGCATCCCCATCGTTCCAAGGGGTGCTGCGTACGCCGCACCAAGGGCCCAACGGTGCTCTTTGTCGGTGTGCCGTCGCCAGGGGAGGTACAACGCCGGCAGGATGACGAACAGCAACACCTCATGGAGGCCGCCCACATCACCGAAGACGCCGATGTAGCCCGCCAGCCCGAAGGCAAGCGCCACGGGGATGCAGAACCCGAGGTTGGTGAGGAACCCTTTGAGGAATTCCATTCGGTAGTTGAACAGGCCGACGAGGAAACCGATGATCGGTATCATGGTCCCCCAAAACAACGCNTCGTCGTCGCCACCACCGCTCACCGAAATCACCACCATGAGAAGGTAAAGGAAGGGAAGGTAGTACAGGATCATCACCCAGAGTTCAATTTCGTCCTCCGCCGTCTGAAACTTCACGNGCTCCATCGGATCGTTAAGGGCCGGATCGCTGAACACCGAGCCGCCTTTGTCCTCGGCTGTGAACCGCTCGGGCAGCGGCACCAGCTTCGGATGAAGGAAGACACCGGCGAAGACGGCGCCCCAAAACCCGAGCGACCCGAAGAAGACCTCAAACATGACACCAATTTCCCCGTACTCTGCACCGATGTTGATGATGACGTAGAGCATCAACGCCGCCATGATACCGGCGTAGCCGCACATAAACAAGCCGATTTTTTCGAGAAGTTCGCCGTCCTCGTCTTTTTTTGACCAAGCCAGGCCAAACGCCCCGATGAACACAAACGGCATCAGGTCGCGCAGGATGACAATCAANACAGGAAGCGGTCCCCGTTCTTGAAACCAAAAACTGTATTCGTCGATCAACCAAGCATCAACAAACATGTAGTTTAACCACTCAATCATCTCTCCAAGTCCGTTGATGGCCACCCATTCGAAGTAATACGGGTCCCAATACACATCAAGCAAGAACCACTGCACAAAAATGCCGGTGCCCCAGTTGAGAAACAGGGAAACACCGAACACCAAGGATGCGATTTTCAACCGTTGAACCTGATGGTTGACAGCAACCGGAGGCGGTGGCGTTGTCGTGGGCTCCAATGGCAGGCCGAGGAAGGTTGTTTCCTGCGGTTCGGCTCTGGAGACCTTCAGGGCTTTACGAAGGGGCGCCTTGGCGGGTCCGTCATCCACCATGGTCGACCGTGATGGTCCAACACGCATAAAGAAGAGCCCGGCAGGCCGATGATGGCCTCCCATGTTTCGCCGATATCGCCCACCGACATTGAACAGCGCCTCCGTGATTTGACGGAGGCTGGTTGACCAGCGCTGTCAGAGGATGCGGGTGCGCCACGAGAAGTTCATCGTTCGAAACTGGATGATGGGGGCAAAGGTGGGCTCGAGCCACCGCCATCGCTCCACCATCGGGCGGAAATGCTTGGTGCCCATCTTGGCGATCATCGACCGCTTGGTCAAGGACACAAAACGAATGGACAGCGTGCGCGTGTCCCAGTTGTTGTGCTGACGGATGCGACGGCGCAGCAGGTCTTCGAGGCCTTCGAAGGTGAAGTCGGGGTGGTCGACAAAGATGACCAAGTGGTGGTGGAACCTTCCGGGGGTGCCACCGGGGTAGACGTTGTGGTAGGGCGACATGTCCTCTTGGTTGCGGATGATGTCCATGTCGGAGGGGTTGAACACGTCCTCACGCCAGTGGACGTCGCAGGTTTGGACCTGGCCGCACAGGGGGCAGTTTCCGGTTTGGACGGTGTGGTCGGGAACGGCGATTTCGAGGCGATCCACGTGTCCGATTTCTTGGCAATGTCCGAGTAAAATTGGCATGCTGGTGAGGGCGTTTCACCCTACATAAGCGATGCAGGTTTCGTGGCCTTCAGTACGGGTGTCCTTCACCGATCTTCACTTCAACAATGTCGGGCCGTTCTACTCGGTGGGCTTCGTACTTCTCCGGAAAGTGCTCCTTCGCCAGATCGAGGTTCCACTTGTTCTCGGTGGTCACGTCTTCACGGACCCACGACACCACGCCGGTGATTTCCCGGTCTTCACCAATGGCCACCGCCAGGGCAGCTGCATGGCGCTCTGCGTCCCATTCGGCTTCACGCACGGCTTTTCTGGACGCCAGGTACGCCGCATGTGCTTGTTCCGCTTCAGCCGTCCGTGCCGCCTCACCGCCGCCAATGTTGGCGAGTGAAGGTGGCGTGGCGATGGCCTTCTCGGCTTCTTTCTTCTCGGCGTCGAGTTCAGCGTCCAGCGATTTGAGGTTCTTAACGCCCACAATTTTTGGTGAGCCGGCTTTGAATTCGGTGACCGTGGCGTGACACAGAGCGTATTCTTCGGGCGTGAGACTCTTGAGGAAAGCAGCCTTGTTGAAGTGTTTGGACTGTTTTTTTGGCCTGACCTCCAC
>PBOE01000039.1 GCA_002725275.1 Methanobacteriota archaeon | reverse complement strand
CCAGTGCGGATGACGGATGGTACGGCCCCAACGGAGGTGGCCATGCGAACATGACCCCTGAAGAATGGGGAGGCAGCACCGGCGCCCTCAACGGCAACGGCTGGATTCATTACGCCATTCCTTACGACCACCTCCTGTGCAACGGCGCCGCAGAGATCGACCCCGTNGAGACCTGGGACGCCGAGTGCGGCACCGGGCCGGACGATCCCATCTTCGGCATCAACTGGCGACACCTGACCATGATCGCTCCCGAATACGGCACCAACACCAACCACACGGGCTACATCTGGACCATTGACACGACCGATCCCGCCAAACCGTTCCTTCTCAGCAAGTGGAAACTTCCCGGCGACAGCATTTTGCCCGACGGCACCGTTCACGAGCACCATTACATCCCAGGCGGCTACATTTACAGCCCCCACAACGGGGACACCGGGACCAACGGCCACGTGTATTGGACGCACTACCACGCTGGNAATTGGGTGACCGACCACAGCAACATCTGGAAGGACACGGTTTGGGTTGACGGTGTCCCGGCTCCCGAGGTGGGCTTCCCTGCCATCAAGGAATTTGCTGAAACCGTGACGATGGGNTACTTCCTCCCGTCAGGACCGACGTGGATTGAAAATCCGAAGGAAACGCTGGGCTACGACATGGCCGACTGCTGGGCTTCATGCATGATTCCGTTCGATTGGGGTTTGCAGTACGATCCCCGCGGGTTCCTGTTCATCTCGGAAATGGTGTCNGGCGTCTACGTGGTCCAAATGGACGAAGACCGGGATGCGAGGTTCCTCTACCCTCCGACCTACACGGCCATTGAAGACGACGAGTGAATTGTCGCGAGATCATAGCTCGTTGGGCACCGGCGNCTGGTCCATGTGCAGGAATGCGTAAACGGCCCACCAGGTCACGTTNCCCCAAGCGTGAATCAAGTTGTTGATGCCAGTTGAATCGACGGCTCCTGTTGATGTCAGCGGTAGCAGCCTCGGGCAGGTGTCGGTAAATTGTGTAATTTTTCATATCAATTTAAATGAATAATCGGGGTGCTGCGAGCATGCGTTTCCACTCTACGGAAAATCACTACCGAAAAAGGGCGAAGAGGTTAAAGGACGCCCAGCCGCCGGTTTGAACATGGCCACCGTGCGGTTGGACCAGAAGAAGCGAGCGCTGGTTCGCAGCATCCCTTCNTCGTTCACGAAGGCGCTTGCACGGTACTTTGGAACCGGCCCCACCGACGTCGACCTCGCTCGGTCCCAACAGCAAGCCTACGTGGACGCACTGGAGGCCAACGGCGTGGCTGTTCACCGACTCGAAGCTGACGAAAACCATCCTGACTGCATGTTCGTGGAAGACCAGGCCGTGGTGGTTGACGGTCACATGCTTCTCCCAACCCCAGGCCATCCGTCAAGGGTGGCTGAGCAACCTCCCATCGCCGACTTCCTCATGGAGGCTTTGGAAGGGGTCCAAACCTGCACCATGGGCGGTGAAGCACGCATGGACGGTGGCGACATCATCCGACTGGGTGATTTGTTCTTCGTGGGACGGTCATCGAGAACCAACGACTTGGGCATCGCCAGCCTTGCCAGTCTCCTGGAGTTTTTCGGNCATGAACTGCGGGTGATCAACATCCCCGAAGGTGCTCTCCACCTCACGAGCATCTCCTCGACACCCACCGATCACATCATTCTGGCACCGGAAGGGTATCTCTCCCCCGAAGACTTCGGAGTCTTACCNGAGGGCTGCGAGATCATTTGGATGCCGGAAGAAGAGGTCTACGGCTGTAACACCATCGGCCTTCCCAACGGAAAAGTGCTGATGGCCAAGGGCTACCCCTCGGTCAANGCGGCGTTGGAAGGACGTGGATTGAAAACCGTCGAAATCGACATGAGCGAGATTCGAGCGGCCGACGGTTCGTTGACGTGCTGTTCAATCTTTTACTGAACGCTCAGGACGTCAACTTGTGACCAGAATCATCCATTTCTGCAGGGCATCGGCCATGCTGGCATCTGCTTCACCCCGCCACACGTGATCATCAAACGCCCCCGTCAACGCATCGTCTGCGATGACCAACTCGTGTGCTTGTGGGTAGAGCTGCAAGGTCTTGGTGTGGTCCTGATACACGCCGATTTCCAACACCAACCAACCCTCTTCGTGCTGGGCATAAGCCTTGAACCCTGAAGAGGCCAAGAAAGAAATGAAATCATTTATTGATAAAAATGAACATAACATGGTCAGCGTCTGATCCAGAGCCTCACTATCAGACGAAAGTGGAGGCCGTGGCCCAATCTCGCCCTTTTTGACCAGGGTGATCACTGGTGCACTNCCTTCCATATCCTTCGGTTTCGTGGGCGGCGTTTGAAGGTTGACGTTAATGAAAACGAGACTCAATTCTAATAAACCACCTTCGCTTTTGGCGGAGCATGAAGAACTACGGCGACGAATCGAAATGCCCCGTCATGCACGGCGGCGGAATGACCCACTCCACCTCGGACATGCGATCCAATCAGGATTGGTGGCCCAAAAACCTGAACCTGAACATCCTTCACCAGCACGACACGAAGTCCAACCCCATGGACCCCGATTTCGACTACGCCGAGGCGTTCAAGACCCTCGACTACGAAGGGCTCAAGAAAGATCTCCACGCCTTGATGACGGACAGCCAAGATTGGTGGCCCGCCGACTACGGTCATTACGGGCCGTTTTTCATTCGCATGACNTGGCACGCTGCAGGGACCTACCGCACCGGCGACGGTCGAGGCGGCGGCGGCACCGGCGCCCAGCGTTTTGCCCCCCTCAACAGCTGGCCTGACAACGGCAACCTCGACAAGGCNCGCCGCCTTCTCTGGCCGATCAAGCAGAAGTACGGCAACGCCATCAGTTGGGCCGACTTGCTCATTCTCACCGGGCAAATCGCCATTGAGTCCATGGGCGGCCCCGTCCTTGGTTTCGGCGGTGGTCGACCCGACATTTGGCACCCGGAAGACGACATCTACTGGGGCAGCGAAGACGAGTGGCTTGGCGACGACCGGTACGGCGAAACCCGCCAAGACCTGGAAAATCCGTTGGCCGCTGTCCAGATGGGCCTCATCTACGTGAACCCACAGGGACCAAACGCCAACCCCGACCCTCTCCTCAGCGCTCAAGACATTCGTGAGACGTTCAAGCGCATGGCCATGAACGACGAAGAAACCGTCGCCCTGACTGCGGGCGGACACACCTTCGGCAAGGCCCACGGGGCAGGACCCGAAGACCACAAGGGTCCCGAGCCCGAGGGTGCAGCCCTCGAAGAGCAAGGCTTCGGCTGGACCAGCGACTTCGGTTCCGGCGTGGGCCGGGACACCATCACCAGCGGCATCGAGGGTGCATGGACCGCCAACCCCACCGTGTGGGACAACGGCTACTTTGACATGCTGTTCAAGTACGACGAAACATGGACGCTCACCAAGAGCCCGGCCGGCGCTCACCAGTGGACCCCTTCCAACCAGGAAGAGGCCGACATGGCGCCCGATGCTGAGGACCCGTCCATCAAGGTCCCCACCATGATGACGACCGCCGACATGGCCATGATTCGCGACCCCGAGTACCGNAAGATCTCGAAGCACTTCCACGAGAACCCTGATGTGTTCGCCGATGCGTTCCAGCGTGCTTGGTTCAAACTCCTTCACCGAGACATGGGCCCCAAGTCCCGCTACCTTGGTCCCGANGTGCCCGATGAGGACTTCATCTGGCAGGACCCCGTTCCTGCCGGCAGCACCTCNTACGACGTTGGTGCCTTGAAGGACGCCATCAAAGGCAGCGGACTCTCCATCGCCGAGATGGTTGAGACCGCTTGGGCCAGCGCCTCCACCTTCCGTGGCTCCGACAACCGTGGCGGCGCCAACGGCGCCCGCATTCGCCTTGCACCGCAGAAAGACTGGGACGGCAACAAGCCCGACCAACTGGCCAAGGTGCTCGGTGTCCTCGAGCCGCTTGCAGCCGCTCACGGTGCCAGCGTGGCCGACACCATCGTGCTTGCCGGTTGCGCCGGCATCGAGATGGCCAGCGGCGTTGAAGTTCCGTTTGCGCCCGGTCGTGGCGATGCCACGCAGGACCAAACGGATGTCGCCTCCTTCGCTTACCTCGAACCCGTGGCGTGCGGCTTCCGAAACTACCTGAAGCAGAACTACGCCGTGATGCCCGAAGAGATGATGCTCGACAAGGCCCAACTGCTTGGTCTGTCCGCTCCCGAAATGACCGTCCTCGTGGGCGGTCTTCGCGCCCTTGGTGTGAGTTCTGACGAGCGCGGCCTCTGGAGTGACGGCACGACGCTGGATAACTCGTTCTTCACCACCCTCCTCGACATGACCGTCGCATGGACGCCTACCGGCAGCAACTCCTACCAGGCGAAGGACCGAAGTTCCGGTGCTGACGTTCGAACGGCAACCCGGTACGACCTCGTCTTCGGCAGCAACTCTCAACTGCGAGCCATCGCTGAAGTCTACGCACAGGATGACAACCAGGACAAATTCGTGGCCGACTTCATCGCAGCATGGAACAAGGTCATGAACGCTGACCGATTTTGAGGCCTGAATCATGACGGTTGATCAGCACGCCCACGATGTCGCTCCNAGGCGACGGATGACGCGCCAAAAGCGCGCCATCGTGGACAACGTGCTGAACCGCTGCGACCATCCCACCGCCCAAGACATCCATCGGGACCTGAAAGGCCACGGCATCGGCTTGGCCACCGTCTACCGGAACCTTGCGTTGCTGGCAGAGGAGGGCGTAATCTCCACGGTTGAACACGAAGGCGAAGTCCGCTATGACTGCAACAACATGCCGCACGGGCACGCCACCTGCACGAAGTGCGGCGCTCTTTGGGACATCCCCCTTCCACCAAGAACGACGTCGGAGTTGTACGCAACCCTGCTCGCTTCGGTCGATACCGTCGACCTCACGCTGCGAGGCACGTGCCACGCCTGCGGGTGATCACCACGGCAACGCCGTTCCGGCATAATCCACAAATCGACCGGTCATGTCGAGCGTTTGCTCCTCGATGCGAGCCATGATTCCCGTCACGCTTTCTTCGGCTTGAATCGGTGCGTTGGGGCCGCCCATGTCCGTCTCCACCCAGCCGGGGTGAACGAGCATCACTGAGATGCCGAGCTCTCGCAATTCGTTTTTCATGGCGACGGTAAACATGTTGAGGGCGGTTTTCGACGCGCGATAGGCGTAGGATCTACCGCTCATGCAGTCGGCGATCGACCCCATGAGACTGGTGATCATGACCACGGTTCCACCTCTTTTTGCGAGGAGGGGCAGAACGGCCTGTGTGATACGAACGGGTGCGATGGCGTTCACCTCCAACACTTCACCGGCCACCTCAAAATCAATGGCTGAAACGGACGGCCAGCGACCGTCTGCGATGCCGGCGTTGTTGATGAGCAGGTCAAGTGTTGGGCCGATGGCCGTCGTCATTTCNGCGATAGCGGCCCCATCTCGGACGTCCAGTTGNTGAAGGTGCAATTGTTCATGNTCAATGTCAACCAACCCCCCTGGGGAGGTGCGATGCGTGGCGTGGACGGTGCAGCCTCGAGCGAGGAGCTGACGAACCATTTCGAGGCCAAGACCGCGATTGGCCCCGGTAACGAGAGCGACGGGCATGAGGTGGCCTTGCAGGGGGCGGTTCATGGTGTTGGTTGCTCAGAAGATGTATTCTTTCTCNGGAGGAGGGTGNTCGGGGTCGTTGTTGGCTTGGAGGGTTCGCCANTGGANGNACGCGCTGAGGGCCATACCGACCAAACCGAGGTAGGCGTCGGGCGCNGANACCCCGTCCAGGCGAGCAACGTCCCACCCGACAGCGACGTAGACCGCCAGCATCATGCCCAAGGTGCCCACCAAGCCCGCCATGAGGGCCGGGACCAACCGTCGAAACGACATGCTCAGAACGAACGCAACGAGGGTGAGAACACCAGAGAGAAACGCGTCACCTTCGAAATCCACGTCGAATCGTGTACCTGCTTTGATCAGGTTGGTGATGATGAGAAACACCAGCCCGGCTGCAAGAAAACGCATCGAGGCTTGCGCTACGCTGACCGAAATCACGCCCACGGCGATGGCAGCGAGAAATCGGAACTGCGTTTCGCTCACCGGTGGACTGTCGCCAAGGACTCCGTAGAGTTGGCCGACGAGGCCGAACCCAACGACGAACCCGACGATGCCCACGGTCAGGGGGATGCGCTTGCTACCCTCGATGAACAAAAGGAGGGAAATCACGAACAGTGGAACGGCGTAGAGAAGACCCCCAGCGACGATTTGGTCGATGACGGACGAACCGAGTTCCGTTGCTTCATTCGACATGCAATCACCTGTCTGCGACGTCAAAATTTAGGCCAGGCCGAAAAGGGAGAGCCCGCCCAAGAGGAGCACAATGGGCGGCACCAGCATCTCAACTCCAGATCGGGACTTGCCAACATTGGATAGTTCAGAACCGCGCATCAAGGTGCACTTCATGCCCGGAGCGTCTTCGTTGCCCCAGACTTCGATGGTGCTGTTGCCCAGCGTTCCGTCCAAGCCTTCGGCTTGCAGTTCGGTAGCCGGACGCGGCTTGGTCGCCCCGAGCAGGTAGACGGGATCGCCCAGTCGCAGCCCGTAGAGGGTCCAGCGGTGACCCGTCACCCTGGTGCCCCTGAGCATGCTTGCAGCGGCTTGAGCCATCAACTGCTTGCCCAACGATTCAGCAAAAGCACCGCTCCATCGCTTGAGCATTTGCCCGTACTCAATGCGCTTGAAACTCGTCAGGTTGACCTTGATACCACCGGTCCCGTCATGGAGCATGAACGACACACCACCGCGGTCGGAGCGGACGGTGACCCAACTTCGCTCGGTCGTTGTGTTACCCTCACTGTCGGTGACCTCTCGCTCTTGCTCTTGTTCGTAGGTCCAGTAATAGCCGACCATGTGGTGCATGACCATGCGTTCGTTGCCGTCCACGTAGACCGTCATCCCACCCTCTCGACCGGGCCGAACCTGCCCGACGAGTTCGGGGTGGCCCACCGGCGCCGAGCGCACCAAGGAAGTGGGTGTGTCGAGCATTTGGCGCAGGGCCTTGGCTCGGAAGTAATTGACGAGCAGGAGAATGAAGCCCACCCCAGCGATGGCGATGGCAGGGATAACGCCCAATTCCGCCTCCTCATCACCGATCAGCACAGCTCCCACGACGAGCGTGAGGATGGCGGCCGTTCCAGCGAAGACGAGATGCGTTGTCACCGTCGCTGGTTGTGGCGTGCCGACCTTAGCAGGGTGCTCAGGAAGCGGGGTCCCGTCACCTTGAGGTCCGTAGGGATTCGCCGTGTCCCAGGTTTGCGGGCCGGGGGCAGGGAGGATCCAGTCGTTCGGGTCGTTCGTGGGCACCAGCGTGGTCTGCTGCAGGAACCAGTTGTCGACCGTGTAGCCGATTTGTGTGTTGTCTTTCGAGAATTCTTCAGCCGACATGGCCTCGTTCCGCATTTTGTGGAGCCCGGCCGACATGCTTCCAGGGGAAGCGGCGGCCATGACGACAAGACCCATGACGGAAATACCCAAACCGACCAAATCATCCGTTGCGGCAACCACGCCAAAGCCGGTGATGATGAGCCCCAGCACCCAAAGAATCCACCCACCGAAGGTGTACGGCAGGGTCAGTTTGAAGCCGCCACCGATGAAGTCGATGTTCTGTTGAACCATGGTCTTCCGACTCACCAACCCGTCATAACCTTGTTTGAGGGGGATGGAGGGTTGACGCCGCCCTTTCAGTCCGTGGAGGAATCACGGCACTCCAGACGACGTCAACCAACTCCACCCGGGGGTTGGGAGGGGCGTCCAAGATGGACGCCAGTGCACAATCGTGCTCGTCAACGAGGGACTGCTTCAGCCAAGTCGCGCCTTCATTTCGGCCAACACATCAGCGGGCAGAGGGACATAGCCGACATCGGCGACGTGGTCCATGCCAGCGTCCGAGTAACCGTAGTCGAAGAAGCCTCGAACCAGATCCCAGTCGTTGTTGTTGACGTTCATGTAGATTGAACGAGAGAGCGGAGCATAACTACCGTCTGCCACGGTGCTGGTCTCGGGAGCAACAGCGTTGCGAGCATCCTGGACCCCGTGGGTGTCGTTGTTGGCGATGGCCACGACCGAGAGTTCGTTGGCGTTCTCCTCGTAGTAAGCGTAGCCAAAGTAGCCAATGGCGTGTTCGTCACTGGTGAGACCGTTGACAATCTGATTGTCGTCAGCGGAGTTCTGGTAGCCACGGGCGGAGTCGAAACCCTCTGCCACGGGGTCAGCGTCGGCGAAGCACTTCTTGCAGAACACTTGTTCACCGAAGTACTCGTAGGTTCCCGAATCGGAGTCGGCGCCCCAGAGCTTGATTTCTTGGTCGGGGCAGGCCGAGGAATCGTGCAAATCGCCCCACTCTCGCACACCGTCGCCGTCGTTGTTGGGCGTGGTCGAGTTCATGTCGAGACCTCCTTCCTCGTGATTGGCGAGATCGTCTTCGCTCCAATCGCTGAAAATCCAGCGGAGTTGGGCCATGGAGAGGCCANCCATGTCNGTGACNCACTGGTCNGCNGCGCCACCTTTCTTCATGACAACGGACAGCCCGTCATAGGCCACGACGAGTTGCGTGACGGTGACGTCGGAGTTGGCGCAGGAATAGGTGTAGCCATCGGTACCAACCGAGGCCTCGGAATCCTTCCAGCCACGGCTCATGTCACCGATGTTGACGCTGTCAGCGTCGGTGCTGCACACCTTCGAGGCGCCGGCACCTGAGCCGCCGCCTGCAACAGTGA